>CAYHPV010000068.1:0-5982 GCA_964358735.1 uncultured Candidatus Peribacteria bacterium
TACGTCTCACGATTTATCAATAAAGCGACGGTCACGGAGACGATCGAGGAGTATGTTCCGCAGCATCAGTTTTCTGATTTTGCGATTCACACCAAGCTCAAGGAGAATATTGCGAAGAAGGGATACATTCAAACCACGCCGATTCAGGACAAGGGGATTCCTCATGTTCTTGATGGCAAAGATGTCGTGGGTATCGCGAATACCGGAACTGGTAAGACGGCGGCGTTTTTGATTCCCCTTATCAATAAAGTATTCACTGACAAGACGCAGAAGGTTTTGATTATGGTGCCGACTCGCGAACTTGCCGTGCAGATTCAGGAGGAGTATGACGGTTTTGCCAAGGGCTCTGGGTTGCGCGCGGTGACGTGTATTGGTGGTGCGAGCATTATGAATCAGATTCGTGATCTTCGGCAACCGTGTAACTTTATTATTGGTACACCGGGTCGTCTGAAGGATCTCATTGAGCGAAAACGTCTCAATCTCTCTGACTTCCATAATCTTGTTCTCGATGAGGCGGATCGAATGGTTGATATGGGTTTCATCCAGGATATCAAATATCTCTTGAGTCTTATGCCTGCTGATCGACAGTCCCTCTTTTTCTCGGCGACGATTTCTCGGGAAATTTCCGGTTTAATTCATGGATTTTTGCGACAGCCGGTGACGGTGTCGGTGAAGTCTGGTGATACGGCGGCCAATGTAGAGCAGGACATTATTCGAGTAACGAAGTTAAATAAACTTGAAGTTCTCTGTGATCTTTTGAAAAAACCAGAGTTCACTCGTGTCTTGATTTTCGGAAAGACGAAGCGAGGCGTTGAAAAACTAACGGTCGCGTTGCAAAAATTGAATTATAAGGCCGAGTCGATTCACGGAGACAAGGCTCAGTCACAGAGGCAGCGCGCGTTGGAACATTTCAAAAAAGGCGTGGTACGGATATTGATCGCGACCGATGTCGCCGCTCGCGGTATCGATGTCTCCGATGTTTCTCATGTTATCAATTTCGATATGCCGCAGACCTACGAAGACTATGTTCACCGAATTGGACGAACGGGTCGTGCGAACAAGAAGGGCTTTGCCCTTACGTTTGTGGAGGCGTAGGGATGTTACAGGTCTTCCAAGCTCTGAATGAGCTCCTTCCAATCAAATTCTTTCAGGCGCTTTTTGAGTCGCGGGACTGGTTTTGATGGGTTTTTGCTGTTCTCTTTCTCTTCTTCCGTTTCCTGCCCGTCTTGCTGCATGAGTATTCTCATTTTTTCAATGAGGCGTTCAAAGAGCGGTAATGTTGAGAGTTTTCTCAGCATCTGCATGATCGTACTTTCTTTCGCTCCCGCTTCTTCGCATCGTTTTCTGGCACTATTGAGAAGTTTGTAGATTTGGATGTACTGATAGAGGTAGGCTTTTGTTTGGATGTGTCCTGCCACTCGTGACTTTCTCAGTTCATCGTGAATTTCCGTTAATTCTCGATGAAGTTGCGTGAAATTGTTTTCTTCTCCATTGAGTGATACTTTTTTGTATACTTTTTGAGTTTTGTGGTAGGCTCTCTGTATTTTTGCGATGAGGAAAATCTGCAGAAAGAGCTGTGCTATTTCCTCATCCTGCGACTGCGGATTGCGAATTCTTTCTATCAGTTGCTCTATGAGTGGCCGATACTGTTCGCCGAATGATATGTCCGGTTCAAACCTCATTCCGTGCGTCGTGAGCAATAATTTTTCTAGGTTTCTGATAATTTCCTGTTTTTTTGTTTCTGATATTTTTTTAATACCCTGGAACATATGAAGTTGATCGCCGTACTTTTCTACTTTTTCTAGAAATGTGTGTATCGGTGATTCTTCTTCTGTGATTTGTTCGCAAACTCTTGCCTCGTCTCTTCCAAGAAATGCGGATACGTTTGCGATGGCTGCTTTTCTTGGTTCGATCATTGGAATGGTTTTCAAAAGGTGAGCCCGCATGGCTCCTGGATTTGGCCTACCCCTGCTATCTTTGAGCGTGAGCGATGCGGCGATTCTTCTTTTGAGTGCTACTTTATCTTTTGCGCGAACTTTTTTCAGAGATTCCGCGACCTCCAGCATTATTTTTTTCAACTTTAATAAACCTTCGGTGTCTTTTATCTCGTTCCAACGTGCCAGCTCTTCATGGACGTCCTCGAGACACTCTTTGATCCATGCTAGTTTTTTTACTTCCAGATTATATCCTTTTCGAATATGCGCTATTCGTCGTTCTGCACCACGAAGATCAATCATGAAGAGTCCTTTTTCCGGTTCGAAATTTCCATTTTCATCTTCTATATCCCGATTTACCGTTCCGAGAAGATACCCCCGATTTTTTCCTTTTCCAATTCTCATGAGTCGGAAATATCGTAGCTCCTTTTGCTTATCTCCCTCGCGCATAAAAGGTTCCAGACCAAGCATTGCCTCTTTGATTTCTCCAATGAGATCAGCGTGCATCGCGAGTCGATTGAGTTGTTTGGTTCCTTTTGGCGGCTGACGCTCCTCGAGTCCGAGATTCTTGAGGAGTGTATTATGTATGTTATCAGGATTGATAATGATGGACCGCATGGCTTTTTCGAGCGCCTCCGCATCTTGCAACTCACTATCTTGAAAAACCATCACGTTGTCTTTGTCGCTGAGAATATCTTGTACGGTTTTGGGCATCGTTCGTTGAGCGCCTGCTCTTTGTTCTTTTGTCGCACCTCTTTTTTCCTGCCACGTCGCATTATCCCGCATCTGTTCGTTTTTGCTGTGCATGATCATCATCATTTTTGCCACTCTTCCTGCTATTTCCCGCTGTGTATTTTTTGTTTTTGCCGTTGATGGATCAAAAACTGATGCGAGTAATTTTCGTACTTCATCGGTTCGGGTCTCGATCGCAAAGTCTGGATTGAGCCGTGCGTGCTCCTGGAAAATCTCATCGCACGCCCGCACAGCGTCATCGATTCGGTCTTGGCGTGGTGGTTTTTGCTTGTTCATAGTGGGGCTTATCGTAGCGATTTGTTCTCCGTGAGTCAATTCTTATTTTCCTCTTTCTTGAGTTTATTTTCCCTTACGCGTATCATGTTTGTGGTATTTTTTCTCACTCTATCTATGAATGCACACACCGCACGGCGCCTGATGTTTTGGGGAGGTATTATTCTTGCTCTTGCCGTCGCGGTTTTTCTCATCGTCAAAAATGTGACCTATGATCCGACCAGTGGAAAAACTGTTGCCGGTGTTTCTTCGGCGGAGTGGACGAAGGGCGCGCAGGGTATGCCGATTTTGATGGAGTATAGCGATTTTCAGTGTCCGGCGTGTGGCGCGTATTATCCTCTCGTGAAACGGCTCGTCGCTGAGTTTGGGATGCGCGTGCAGTTTGTGTACCGACATTTTCCGCTTGGACAGATTCATGCTCATGCTTTTGAGGCCGCATATGCCGCTGAGGCGGCCGGTAGGCAGGGGAAATTCTGGGATATGCATGATGTGATTTTTGAAAAACAGAAGGAGTGGTCTGGTGCTTCCGATGCCAAAACACTTTTTGTCCAGTATGCTCAGGGGCTTGGTCTCAACGTGGAGCAGTTTACAAAAGATATGGGCGATAGCGATATCAAAGATCGAGTTCAGAAAAATTATAAGAGTGGTGAAGAGGCTGGTGTTCCCGGAACCCCTACGTTTTTCTTTGATGGAAGGCGTATTCAGCCTCCCGCAAACTATGAAGCCTTTAAAGCCATATTGAACTATGAACTTGGCAAAAAATAGTCGTAGCTCATTTGTCTCTCCTGCCGCCTGGATGCTCGGTATTAGTTTTATCGGCTTTCTGGATGCGACGTATCTTACGGCGAAACACTATCTTGGTTCGAGCCTTACCTGTGTTTTTTTTACCGGATGCGAGACGGTGACGACGAGTAGTTTTTCTCAGATTTTTGGTGTTCCGGTTTCGCTGCTTGGGAGTGCCTATTATCTCACGGTGTTTTTCGCGCTCGCTTTTTTTCTTGATAGTCGCTCGATGAAGGTGCTTTCTTTTGTTTCCTATTTTACGATTCTCGGATTTCTCGCTTCGGTTTATTTTGTTGCCGTGCAGGTTTTTGTTTTGAAGGCACTCTGCCTTTATTGCATGATTTCTGCGATGACTTCGACCCTGCTTTTTATTCTTGGGATGGTGGTTTTGCGGAAGATGGGCCGAGCGTTGCTGTTCCCAATCGGCATTGCTGTTGTATGGACGGCCTTGGTGTCATTTGTCTTAGCCATTTCTTCTTCTTTTATACCTTGAGGCCAGTGGCATGTGCGATTTCTCATCTTCGTTTTCTCTCCTGTACCTTCACATCAATGGCGTGCGCAATCTCGTGGTGCTGGGTACAGAGTGGGGCGAGATATCGTGGATCATGAGTCTGTGAGATGGCGTGACGCTGGGTGTGATGGATGATGTTGTATGGCTTATTACAGCCTCTGATCGAGCACTTCGTTCCATGTTCTTTTTCTACAATATCTCTGATTTTTTTTGGAATGTAGCGTGAGATGGTAGGTTCGCAGGTTGCAGCAATTTTCTCTTTTTCTTGCTCGATTTGCTCCTCGCGCTGATTGAGAAGTTCGGTGAGGAGTTGATTAACATCGATGCCTTTGTGTTGGAGTTCGAGCAAACGACCCTGCACCTCTTCAGATAACTGGAGATTATTTTGTGGTATTATTTCCGGCACGTGCCGGAAATTGACCGGCTCTTTGGCTTGTCGTATATCTCTCGCCAGTGTTTCTACCCCACGAGCTGAAAGAAGCTGTACTTGATTCGCCAGCAGTTCCTGATTCTCCCTGGTGGCTACGGTGTGTACTTTGGCAAGCTTATAAATGCTCACCTGACCACTTACCAATAGTGCATGAAGTTTTGGTTTATCCCTGAGCTCTTCTTCCACATGTAACACTCTCTGTACCTGCTCTTTACTCACGCCCCCTGTTCTAAATGCAAACTCAAAAATACTCCCATATCCATGTCTCTCATGGAGTTTTCTTTTATAGACTTCTGGCAATATCCCCAGAAATCTCTGTCTCCACCTTCGTGCCTGCTCTCCAAACATGAGACACTGAGAAAGGACTCGTTCATCGGACCAAGTGGCGAACTCCGAAATTTCCGCCACCTTCCCGACCCGACCATCTATCGTAATATCCATAAAATAAAAAAGTTAAGAAAATAAAAACACCGCAACTCCCAGATCACCCTTCTGTGATCTCCGTTGGCGGGCCTTTTATTCTCTCAAAACTTCTGCGTGCCGCTACAATAAATGTACCTAAATACTAGCAGAGACAAGCGGAAAAACCAACAATTTTCGCTTGCAAAACGAAGAAAATTGTCACACGATATACGGCTACGAATCGTGCAGGGAATCCGCCAGAAAAAGGCCAAAAACAACCACATCGAAATTGCAATATCGTATTGCGAAAAATTTCTTTGTTGGAGTCAAATCAACATTAGCATGAGGCATGTCATTATTTTCTTTTCCATCTTTTTAGTGATATACTTTTTTTGCCTTCTTTTTTTATTCTTACCCCTATGCGTGACATTCGAATTGATGAGAGCTCCCTGAGTCGCGGAAAAAAAGATTCCGGTGATGGTCGCGATATCCGTGGTGATGGTCGTGCCCGCCATGTTCGGGATCTTCAGGTGTCATCTCAGGATATCGGCTTTCAAGTCAACGAAATCTCGGATCAGGATGAGGTTGAAGAAATTCTGGTTGAGGAGCGTGAACCGGGTGAACAGGTCAAAGTGAAATTTGATAAATTCGTGCAGCTCGTGGCGACGCATAATTTCGAAGAGGTTCTCAAAAATCATTCAAACGAAGATATCATCATGAACTCCAATCTTTTGATGGATCTCGCCTCGGCACATGAAGATGAAACTGAGGATCCGAAGAAGCAACCGATGCTTATCGGGGTTGGGGTGGTGATTGGGGTCGTGGTGGCCTATGTCTTGATTCAGGTGCTGTAAGAGGAGAAGCGGTTCCAAATTTGAAAAGTTTACAGAGTAAAG
>CAYHPV010000069.1:0-5843 GCA_964358735.1 uncultured Candidatus Peribacteria bacterium
ATAAAAACCGGCGTCGATGGGGGAGCATCTTTCATATTTCGTCCGAGGTGATCCTTCATCGTTTTGATGCGTCCATAGGTGGAGCCAATAACGACATTGTCCATAATTCGAAGCGTACCAGCATTGACAATCACCGTCGCGACCGGTCCAAGACTCTTATCCAGATGGGCCTCAATCACGGTAGCCACCGGCTCTCGATCGGGGTTCGCTCGCAAATTCAACATATCCGAAGTGAGGAGAATCATCTCAAGCAGCTGATCAATACCAAGACCCGTGAGCGCAGAAATCGGCACCATCACGGTCGTACCACCCCAATCTTCAGGCTGCAAACCATGTTCGGCGAGCTCGCCTTTCACGCGATCCACCTGCACGCCAGGTTTATCCATTTTATTAAGTGCGACAATGATGGGAACACCAGCCTCCTTCGCATGATTCAAAGCTTCGATGGTTTGAGGTTTCACGCCCTCATCGGCAGCCACGACAAGAATCGCGACATCGGTGACCTTCGCGCCACGCGCACGCATCGCGGTAAATGCCTCATGACCTGGTGTATCGAGAAAGGTAATTTTTCGTCCATTTTTTTCTACCTGATACGCACCAATATGTTGGGTAATACCACCGGCCTCACCATCCATCACATTGGTTTTTCGAATGTAGTCCAGGAGTTTTGTTTTTCCATGATCCACGTGACCCATGATGACGACTACCGGAGGACGTGGTTGTAAAACCGATTGATCATCTTCTTTCAAGAGTGCGGCAACATTACCTTCATAGAGCTCGGAGACGGCAGCACTCACACGCTTTCGTTTGAGCTGTACACCGAGATCAGCGGCAATAATCGTCGCGGTATCGTAATCGATCTGCTGGTTGATGTTCGCAAGCACGCCATTTTTCATGAGCTCACCGATGATTTTGGCGGCTCCAAGCCCGGTCTTTTCGGCAAATTCTTTCACCGAAATCACATCCGGAATCTCAATAATATCGGATTTTGGTCCAGTCTGGGTGACGGCACTATGATCTTTTTTCCCACCACCCTCTTTACCAGCCATTTTTTTTCGCTGCGACTTGACGATTTCACGCTCAAGTTCACGCTCGATGACATGCTCATAGAGTTCAACCGTATCGGGTTCTTTTTCTGGTGTTTCAGGCTCGGTCTCGGTGAGGACCTCGGAAATTTCCTCAGGCGCATGGACGGCCTCTTTTCCCGGAAGTTTCGCCAAATCAGCCTCAACAAGCTCCGCAATATCATCCTCAATCGTCCGTGCCGCAGGCTTCACAGCAAAGCCAATTTCCTCGAGTTTTTCCCGAAGTTGAGCCGTTGAAATACCAAGTTTTTTCGCTAAATCAGTAAGTTTTGTTGCCATAGCGGGCATACTTTAAGCCAAAAAAGCATAAATGTAAAGCCGACAAAAGCATCAGAAAACCTTTTTTTATTCAAGCATAGTCACCTCGCCAGAGCTTGCCTCCACCTGCTCAAGCTTCCCACCAAAGTTCTCAAGCTTTCTCTCGGACTTTTCGAAGCTTGCCTGGGCATGCTGAAGATGGGTCCCCACGAGCTCATACGTCTCGGAGAATTTTCCAAAGTCACCCTTGAGCTGTGAAAGCCGGTCGAGAATGTGTTGGGCATTTTTCTGAACCTGCATGCCCTTGAACCCGATCAGGAGTGTCTGTAAATACAAGTAAAAAGTATTCGGTGAAACCGGAATAACGCGCTTGCTCAGGGCATACTGAGAAATATTTCCCTCATCCGCGAGATCCTTGGTAATGGTTTCGTAATAGACATTTTCCGCCGGAATGTACATGAGCGCAAAATTCAGCGTACCCTCGCCCGGAAGAATGTACTTCGAAGAAATCGCATCGACGTGTTTTTTTACATCCATATAAAAGGCCTTTCGGTACTGGGTAATTCGCTTATCGTCCTGATCATTCTGCGCATCGAGCATTTTTTGAAAATTCTCGAGAGGAAACTTTGAGTCCACGCACACGAGCATGTTGTCGACGAGTCTGATGACCGCATCCACAACCTCACCACTTTTGAATCGGTACTGGAGTTCATAGAGCCCCTTTCCGGGGAGAATCTGACTCAAGAGATTATCGAGAAAAAGTTCCCCGAGATTTCCTCGCAACTTCGGCGCCCTCAAAATATCCTGCAACGAAGAGATATCTTTTCCGATATCGATCATCTGTTTCGTGGAAACGCTCATCTCGCCAAGTGACTTTTGCACATCACCCACGGCCTTCGCCGCATTATCAAGCCGTTCTCCAACGGTCTTGTGTTGTCTCTCCAGTGACGTCGTCACGTCGCGGAGTCGTTCATCCATCTGCTTTCGCATCTCTTGCTGCATCTTCATCGACTCATTTTGCTGCTGCATCGACATCTTCAGGACGTCCTGCACTTGTCGCATCAGCTCATTTTTTTCCTCACTCTGCTGTGAACTCTGACCGCTCATCTGCCGGTAGAATAGAAATCCAAATCCGCCGAGTGCAAGAACAGTGACAAAAATGAGAAGGGAAGACATAAGCAGCGTTGATTAGGGGTTGATTTTTAGTGAAATATTTGATACGATGATAACGAATTTCCAGGAAGAAGTACCTCTGAATGTTTTGTCTTTCAGCGGTGCTTTTTCGCTATATACTCAAGTTTTTTGCGCAAATTATCCATAAATAATAGCTTTTCTTTTGCCGAATATTTTAAGAGGATTGAGCATTTCTTATAATTCGGACTCATGACCAGGGTTAATTTATCATGTTTTCGAAGATAATTCACGAGAGAGTAGAAGTCACCATCACTGGTAACAATAAGAGCACCGTCGAAATTTGGGTATTGGATCATTGTTTCCAATACAAGATCGGCATCAACATTGCCTTTTACATTTCCATTTTTATCTTTTAGGACAGGTTTAAAGATAAGTATATAGCCAGAACGACGTAAATAGTCATAAAGATCATGATATTCCTTGATATATCCTATAAAGATATATGCGGCTGTCACATGATATTTCTCACGAAGATATCTCCTAAATTTTATGAAATCCAGCTTCCACCCCATCTTTCTTATCTGAAGATTCAAATTTTGGCTGTCGATAAATGCATAATTTTTCTCGCTCATAAAACCGCAATATTCAAATAATGATGTAGGAAAAGTATAGGTGAGTATTTACTCACCGTCAAGAGAAAACATACAAAACAAAGGACCATTTTGGCGGAGGGGACAATATGGTTTTCACTGCTTTCTGTAAGTGTATTTTGGGTTTCGCTCAGGTGAGCGATATGCAAGAAATATTACACATCCGCCCGCAGCAAATCCCAAAAATCATAGATGGCAATGCCGACATAGAGAAGGACGGAAAAGCCAAAAATAATTCCAAAGAGCGACGGATAAATAACACGAATAGCGAGGACCATGCTCTCGAGAAGAAGCGCCGCAAGAAGCATGAAAATAAAGGTGGTGACGTGCGAGACCATCCTCGAAGCCACCACATGCATCTTGCTTTTTTCATAAGTGAAAGCGAAGAGCGGGAAACAAACGGTGACAAGAAGAATACTGATGATAAAAAGAAAATTATTGAGATCAGCAGCCTGAATGGTACTCAGGACACGGGAGAGATAGGGGTACGCCATGAGAGCAAAAACAAGCACCAGAAGATTTTTTACGAAATTCTCAGCAATATGGGAACGGGTGGTCATATGGTTGGGGTGAGGAGTAGGGAAAGTATAGCAAAGAACATGTAGCGAATCAAGCATAGGTGAATATTTACTCACCCTCAATAAAAACGATGCAATGTCTACCGCAACCTCGCAAGACAATGTTCCACAACCTCAACGGGCGTCTCCGGTTTTCCATCAATGATCAAACAGCGGCCACCCTCACCAGCCTCAATAATTCCAGAGGATCCAAACGGCCGAAGTAAAATTTTTCCTTCATTATCAGGAAGAGGCGGATCGGTCCTTAAAGGAACGGGAAGGTAGGTAACCGCACTAATATATTCATTAGGCTCGAGAAGCACCGTTTTATGATTTTCTCCACCAGCTGGATAATAAGTATTCCTTGCCCCAATACCCTCCGCCTGCAACATTGCTGCAACATTGGCATGAGGAGAAGCGTCCTGCTTCTGGGAAACAGGAGGGCTGGGACGATCTTCACTGCACGAGAACACGGCAAGAGAAATGGCGGCCATAACTGCAGCCGAAACAGAAAAAACTCGTGGAGCAGTACGACGATCAAGAAGATTCTGCTGCCAATGAGCTTGACTAATTCCGATAGAAGAAAGAGCTACAACAATAAGATCATCATCAACTCCGGCAATCCGCGCCCTTTCAGCGGCATTGACAGCATCAAAAAGATATAACGGACCACCAATCGCCCGAATATCATCAAGGAGGATCTGCTCCTCTGGGAGAGACGGTGATGGGGAAGTAGGGGGAGAGGCGAGCATAGGGTTATTTGAAATAATAGGGGAACAGAGTACCTTGAAAATGATGAACAGTAAAGCTAAATTTAGGCCCGGGCTTACTGTATCCCCGGAGGGGGAAAAATTAGAGCTTCAAAAATAGCACTTTTTGAGATGAAAGGTGATTGTAAAATAATTTTTTAAAAAAGAAAGTGCCCGTCGAGCTCATTCTCACCCGACCGGACAGATCAATCTGAAGTCGCAAAACTTACAAACAAACCCCGGGGTGGGCTGAAAGTCGGACTTTTTCATTTCCTCTACCAGCTCTAAAATTTCTGTGCGACAGTCTTCGAGCTGCTGAGCACTTCGGGACGTCGAGACCTTCACGTTGTCGTCGATGAAATACAAACTCAACTTTGACACAGTGATTCCGAGCGTTTCTCGGCACGCAATATCGTACAAGGAGAGCTGTAAATCTTTTTTTAAATCCGAGTCTTTTTTCGATGAACCCGTCTTATAATCAATCACCTCATACGTACCATCTTCCAGCTGATCAATGCGATCAATGCGGCCACCTACGCGCGCCTCACCAATTTTCAGATTAAACGGCTTTTCCAAAAAAGCTGGAATAATCCAGGCCGGCTGCGAGTTTATCTCAAAAAACTTCTCCAAAACCTCACGACCCTCAACTTTACGTTTTTCTTCATGTCCACGGTTGTCGAAGCCCTCGGTGATCCAGTTTTTTTCAAACAATTCCAATAAATGCTCGAGCTGCGGCACCGCACCATTCTTTAAGTCCTGATAAAACTCATTCAACGTGTTGTGAATGCCCGTTCCATAGCTCGATGCGTGCGAAGGGGGAGTCGGCACCGAAAGTAAATATCGGTACGAGTATTTCAGCGGACACTGTTTGAAGGTGTCGAACTGAGTGTAGCTCAGTTTATTGAGCTGAATGGCGATATTCCGTGGAAGATTGATAACGACACCCTCGTCAGCTGGCTTGATGGCCGTGCTTTTTGTAGAAGTGAAATCGTGAGTAGAAATTTCCGGATCGGCAAAAATTTCTTTCAAAAAGATCGACGGTTTCCACTTGCGAGAACCTTCGTAGGTCTGTGAGTAGGTGCAGATGAGCTGCTCCTGCGCGCGCGTCATCGCGACGTACATGAGGCGGCGTTCCTCTTCCAGATGCACTGCCTCATCAGGGACCATATCTTTCAAAAGGGCAGGCGGCACCGTGAACAGATCTTTTTTATCGATACCGGGGAAACGATTCTGCACAAGACTTACAATGTAGACCACCGGAAATTCCAGACCTTTCGCGGAGTGTCCGGTAAGGAGCTGCACGGCATCCTGATCACGTTCTTGCTCGGCAGCCTCTTGCGGAAGTTCGGACTGCTGGATCACCTCCAGGTAGGCGAGAAAATCAAACAAAGAATTTTTTCGTTCACCTTT
>CAYHPV010000070.1:0-5842 GCA_964358735.1 uncultured Candidatus Peribacteria bacterium
ACTTTCAGCTTTAAATTTGACACCGTTTTGAATTATTTTTTATATCGTGATATCTACGATGTTCAACTGTAATGTAATCTTGCCCCGGAAGCGGTTGAGTTCGAGGTTGCAGGCGAGAGAGATAGGCTGGTCTGCGTCACCGAGTTGGCGGCGGAGGACGCGCTCGGGAGCAGAAAAAAATATGCCGGGAAGAGTTTGTCGGCCGGCTTGAATCGTGAGACGCGCGTGGTTGTGCTCTTTTCCAATGAGAGAAATTTCGGAAATCTTCACGTCGCGCAGCACGAGAAGTGGCTTTTCGTTGCCGATACCGAAGGGCTGCATTTTTTCGAGGAGGAGGGCGTTTTCGGTGGTGAGTTCGTGGGGTGCGATTTCGCAGTCCAGATTGAGAAGTGGCGCGAAACCGGAAGATTCACCGGTTCCGCTGGCAGCTCCACTCGATCGGCTCCAAAGTTTTTGCGCGGTTTTGTAAAATTCTCGCTCTACAATCGCGAGTTTTTCTTTGGTGACGGAGAAACCGGCAGCGGCAGCGTGACCTCCGAAGGTGATGAGATTGTGGGCTTGGGACTGCAGAATATCCATGATGTTATATCCGTCGATGGAGCGAGCGGATGCGACGAGCATGTCACCACGATCCTGTAAAATAATCGCGGGACAACCAAACATATTCACGGCGCGTGCGGCGATCAGACCGAGAATGCCGGTGTGCCAATCTTTGGAGTAGGCGATAAAAAGGTGCTTGTGAAGTTCGGGTTTGTGAAATTTCATGGCTTCGCTGACCGCTGCGTGGGTCATCTCCTGGCGCTTGATATTGAGACTTTCGAGCTTTTCGGCGAGCGCACGCGTGCGGGTGTCGTCCTCTTCTCGGAGAAGGAGCTGGAGCGCGACATAGGGATGATCGATGCGGCCCGCGGCGTTGATGCGTGGCGCGAGTTTGAATCCAATGGTTTGCGTGTCGATCTTGTCATCTTCGATTTTTGCGAGTCGTTTTATGTGGCGTAGGCCGCTCCAGTGAGTGCGACGAAAGGCTTGCAGTCCACGTTTTACGATGGTTCGATTTTCTCCGATCAAGGGCCCGCAGTCGGCGACGGTTCCGAAACTGGCGAGGTCGGTGAGGGATTCGAGAAATTCGAGATGGTTGAATGCGGGAACGGGTTCAGTGCTTGCGCTTCGCTCCAGCATGGCAGATGCGAGTTTAAAGGCCACCGCTGAGCCAGTCAGCCCCTTGAATGGATAGGAACAGTCTGATTGGAGTGGGTGAAGAATGGCATAGGCATCATGTGGCATTTCTGCTGGAATGGTATGATGATCGGTCACGATCACATCCATGCCGAGATTTTTCGCTCGAGTAATTTGCGCGGCGCATGAGATTCCGCAGTCGACCGTGATGATCAGTTTTGCGCCGATCGTGGCGCACTCATCAATATATTTATCGTGCAGACCATACCCATCATCAAATCGATGCGGGATGCGATACGAGACGAGCGCGCCGAGTTTTACGAGCGTTTTTACCAGAATGGTCGTGCCAGTAATCCCATCAACATCATAATCTCCATAAATTATAATTCGCTCTTTTTGGCTTATTGCCTCGCTTATTCGCGCTACCGCGCGCGTCATATCCTTCATCAAAAAAGGATCGTGAAATGGATCGTCGCGATCGAGGATTTCTTGCGTGACGCCACGATTACTGAGCAACTTGTCTATGAGTCTGCCCTCAGCGTCGGTATTTCGAATGATCCACTTTTTTCCCAAGAGAGACATGCGGCGATAATTTCAGGGGTTAGGCGGTCTGAATGCTTCTCCAGCTCCGGTCCGGAAACCCAGTGTACCCCCGGCTCCCTGCGAAACCAAGTCTGCTGCCTCTTTGCGTAGTGACGCGTGTTCTTTTTTATGGTGCTGGCGACCGTGTCCAGTGAGCACTCACCTTTGAAATAGCGCTCAAACTCCTTCAGTCCGAGCGATGACATGGATGGAAGATTGATATCATATTTTTCGAGGAGTGCGCGGGACTCTTCGATCAATCCCCTTTGCATCTGAAGATCTACCCGCATATCAATCCGTTTCCAGAGCTCCTCACGCGGCCAGTCGATGCCAATCATGAGCGTGTTGTATGGTGACTCGTTTTTCTGCGCAACTTTCTTTCCCTGTGACTCGATAATTTCCAGTGCGCGGGTCACGTAGGGAATATTATTGGGGTGAATGGTTGCAGCGGCCTGCGGATCTTTTTCTGCGAGCATCGCGTGGAGCGCGGCTTTTCCTTTTTCGAGACCTTTTTCTTTCAATATCTTTTCAAATTTCTGACGAAGCTCCGGATTCGGTGGGGCCGAGGGCAGATCAAAATTCTGCACGATCGCCCGAATGTACAACCCCGTTCCACCAACCAGCATCGGAAGCTTTCCGCGCGCATGAATATCGGCGATACACTTTTCTGCATCGCGTTTGAAGTCACTCATCGTATAGATCTGATCGGACCCCGCAACATCGATCAAGTAGTGCGGCACCCCATCATGGCACATTGAGTAGGTTCCATCAGTATTCATTACTTTTTCCAGTGGAATTTTATCCGATCCAATATTAATTTCACGGTAGATTTGCCTCGAGTCCGTCGAGATAATCTCTCCTCCAAGCGCTTTTGCCAGACTCAGCGAAAGTGCCGTCTTTCCAGAGGCGGTCGGACCGAGAATCACAAGAAGAGGGATTTTCATAACTCAGATCTTATCATGATCTCAATCCCTTCATCATTTTTTGCACCGAAGAATCGTGTTCGCCATGAACTTTTGCCGCCAGCGCCAGATGCCGCATGGATGGAGCAAAAAGCGGAATGCCTGCCATGGTCGCAATATCTCCAAGGGTATGCTGTTGCACTTTTTGGTTCATGAGATCAGGATTGCCACTTTGACAGAAAACGTGAGCGGGAAATTTTTCTCTTACCGCTGCCAGGAGATTTGTTAATTTTTGCGCATTCATTTCCTTATTTCTCTCTTTTTCTCGTTCGGTTTTTTTTGTGAGTTGGCCCGTGTACCATGCCGTGTGCTCTTGTGATTTCTGATAGAGAGTCATGTTTATCCTCGCCCCGAGGGTATTTTTCTTTCCCCCTTCGTCGTCTCCAATTTCAAAAAGCATGGCTTCTTTCAGCTGGTTTTTCCACTGACCGTCATCGTCAATGTACCCGGCGCGCGCATAGGTCGAGGTGGTGATGCTTACTATTCTTCCCTGCACCACCATGCTTCGCTGTATTCGCGGAATAGCAATCATGTATCCGTCCGGTAGTTCTCCGAACCACATATCTGCCATCGATACTCCCAATATTTTTGCCTGTGCCACTATATTTTTTATCACCTCCAAAAGAATCGGTGCCAGCTGCTCGATGATTCGCTTCGGTCTTTCCTGTTCTGAAATATACTGCACTGTCGCGCCCGAGTGCTGAAATTCGCTCAGGAGCGATGCGACGCTCCATGACTCCTGCGGTGATGTTCTTGTTTTTACTGGGCCGTTATCTGGGGACATCGTGATGCGCGCTTAATGGAGCGGTAATTTATACTATGATTTTTTGGTTGTCAATTTTGCCGGTATTGGGACGAAGCTGGGTAGCTTTGAAAAGTAGCAAATATTGCATTCTCCAATAAAGAGCATAAACTAGGCCTGATTTTACTTATCTTTTAGCTATTTTTCCCCCATGGAACTCCAATTTTTCGGTATAGCGGTTGTCGTCGTTCTCGTCTTTTCTTGTTTCCGGATTGTGGAGCAAAATAATGTGTATGTCGTTGAGTTTCTCGGAAAGTTTAGCCGGATTATGCGGGCGGGGTTTAATTTCAAGATTCCTTTGCTTGAGCGGATTTCGGCGAAGGTCTCGCTGAGACAGCAAAACTTCTCGCTCCATGGTCAGTATCCGTCACGCGATAAGGTGATGGTGGACATCTCGACGAACTTGATTTACTCGGTTCACGAGACGGATGAAGGGATCAAGCGATATACCTATATTCTCCAGAATCGAGGTGAATCGATCGGAGCTATTATTGAAAATTCTCTCAGAACCTACGTCGCGAAAGAAACGCACGAGGGCATTCTCGAGAAAAAAGAGGAGCTCGCGCAGCATATTCGCGGAGACTTAGAGGTGCAGTTTGAGGAGTGGGGTATGATGATCAAGAGCTTCCAGATCACGAATGTGAACTTTCCGTTGACGATCACGGATGCGATGAGTCAGGTTGTGGCCTCTGAACAACTTCGAAAGGCCGCTGAAAATAAAGGTGAGGCCATTAAAATCCAGGCGGTGAAAGAGGCCGAAGGTGAACGTGAAAGGAAGAGGTTGCAGGGTGAAGGTATCGCGATGGAGCGACGTGCCATTGCGGAAGGCTTGAAAGAATCGATCAATGTCGTGAAGTCTGCTACCGGCAAAGATTCTACGGAAATTCTCGCGATCTTGAATCTGACCCAGTACCTCGACACGATGAAGTCGATCGGTACCGGCCCAAATGCCAAGGTGGTGTTCATGGATACTTCGGTCGGCAAAACCGGCGAGCTCATGCAAGAACTCATGGCGAGCGTGGAGGGGGTGAAGGGGGTGTAGCGGGCTATCGCGCAACTTGACATATTTGGAGAGCGCGCGCTCTCGGAAAATGGCAATTTTCCTTATATATAAGCCATTTTATTTTTAAAAAACTTTTTTATGAAATCTTCTCCGGAGCAGGTACCAGCTCAAAAATCTCGTCAAGTTCGTGGTAACGTGGATCCAGATCTGAAAGAATTTTACCGCAAACTGGCAGAAATTGATCGTGGTATTCAAGAACGGAGAGTCAAGCTTGCCAAAGCTGGTGGGATTTGTGAGCCGCATGAGTGGGTATATGGTTACGGCGATCTTGGATGCGCCACTGGTGAGCTCAATGCTTGGCGCCGAGAGCGTCCGGATTTTACTGACCTTTAGTTCTTGATGTTTTTCTGGCTGCGCTTGAGCCGCTTTTTTATTGGAGAGGGCCACGTAGGAACTCTTGCTAGAGCTCGCCCTCTCGCAAAATGGCAATTTTCCTTATGAATAAGCCATTTTATTTTTGACAGAGCTGCCTGGAGAGTGGTTCGCGGGCGGGCATGATTAAGCATGCCTAATCATGATTAACCATGTGTATACATGTGTACACATGTATACACACCTCATATGAGAAAGACCTTCCTTCCTCCTCAAGAGGTGTTTATGGTATTAAAAGTATCAAAAAACCGGCCTGTACGATTGAACGTGCCAGACCGGTTATTATTTTTTGGCTTAATGGGAAATTTTTATCGCAATTTTATCAAAACTTTAGAATCTGAAATCTCCTCCACGGCCGCCGCGATCTCCTCCACGGTCATCGCCATAGTTATCTCCGTAGTCGCCTCCGCGGTCGTCGCTATATCGGTCGCCACCTTTTGATCCGCCACCTGCCTGTGACTTGAGGTCTTCAAGATCACCTTCGAGAAGCTGACCGGCTTCCTCGAGTCGGACTTTGATGTCTTCGATGGCGTCACGGTCGCATGAACCGGACTTTGCCTGTGCGCGAGCGTCGGCCACGACCGCGAGCGCATCTCTAAATGAGCTTTCTGCGCTTGAGGTATCCAGCTTCTTCGCCTTGAACTGCTTGAGCGCCTTGTCGATCTGTTTTGCGCCTTTTTCTGTTTCACTCACAATGCGTCCAATGTCAGAGCATGACTGAATATTTTCACGGATCTGATTGAAACTCTCGTGGAGTTCACTATTCCAGAAATAATCCTGTAAGAGATCTCGAGCCTCTTCCCAGAGTTCTGCTTTTGCGTAATCTCCAAGTTGTTTGTAATTTGCGTCACACTCAGCGACTTTTGCATTTCCTTCAGCGAGCAG
>CAYHPV010000071.1:0-5840 GCA_964358735.1 uncultured Candidatus Peribacteria bacterium
TAAGACGAATGATGGATGAGAAAAATACTGGATGAGTAGCGCAAAAAGAGCACCCGTCACAAAAAAGGCCATGAGACGGACACCGAACATATCACGGGAAAAAACGGTGGTGTGAGGGAGTGGAGAAGGGTGGTTCATGGATGGAATCATAGTGGATTTTGAGTTTTGAAACACTTTGAAACAAGAATTAATTTCACATGAATTGCAAAAAAATCCCTACAATTGCACTTCATAAATCCTCTTGGCATCCAAAATATACAGCCGGCTCGAGCTCTTATCATAGCTCACATCACGAATGTCCTTGATTCCATCAAGAATCACCTGGCCCGTATAGATGAGCTGGGCGGTCTTCGGATCCTTGAAATACACAAAAACGCGTCCGCTATTATCCACCACAAAGAGATTACTCATCTCCGCATCGGTATAAATTCGTGTTGGCTGGCTCGCGGTAGAAAAGGAGGCTCGTTCAACTTCGAGCGTCTGTTTCACCCCACCATAGAGGCGTAAAATAGAGCCGTCATTATTCAAAACATAGACACTGGAGTCGATCGTGAGAGCGACGGAATTTTTCAAATCGCCAGCCGTTTTATATCCCTCGGCCGTACCAAAAACACTCTTACTTTTTACAAAAGGGTATCGCCAGATCTGGTCAGAGGTAGGATCAAGAATATAGAGCCGACTCCCCCAATCGGTAATCTGTACACCTTTCCTAAAGATTCCCTCTTGAGCCACCATCGGTCGAATCGTACCGCCCGTCAACTCAAAAACTTTTCCAGTCTTTGAAAAGAAAATGGGGACCTCTTTTTCATCAAAGTACGTTGCCGAAATAATAGGATCATTCACATCGAACTCGAGAGGATCTTGAACTTTATCAAGCAAAACCTCGTAGAGCTTTTGGGACTCATAGACATAGTATCGTCCCTTAACTGCGAGCATACCGAGGGCACTGGTTACGCCTTTATGCGAAAGATCCGCGATAACTTTCGGGTCGGTGACATGCTTGATATTATCAAGCAGATCGCGGGTTTTCTGAATCTGGGTAAGAATCTCAAGAGCCTTCGCGCGATAATTCGAGGTATTCAAAACTTCCTTGGCCTTGACCTCGGCCGCATCAAGCAACATACCAGCAGCCTTTTTATCAGCCTGTCCTCGACTCTCCGCATCACTCACAATTTGTCGAGCCTCCTGAAGTTTGCCATCGAGCACGAGGAGCTCAGCATTCTTGATCTGACTACTTCGGACAAACCACACCCCACCGGCAAGCAACAAAATAACCACCACGAAGGCGACAAGAATTTTATCTTTTGTCAGACCTTTTTCACGAGAAAGACGATACCCGATCTGACTCACAAACCGCCCAACCGGTCCGGTCTTTTCAAAGACCTGAGATGCCCGCGCCCGGGCAACGAGAAGATCACGATATTTGCGTGCGGCTCCAAGAAGTGGCGCAAGAGATTTGATGGCAGAACGACGATCACCAAGACTTGAAGCATGGGTATGATGCTCGCCATGACTCATCTCCTGCTCCCCGTGATCTTGTTGATCCTCATGGGAAAGCGGTACATCAGTCACAAGCGTCATGCCCATGCCAATGAGTCCAATCCGTCCAAGAATTTCACTCGAGAGGGTATCGCGAAGATCGGAGAGCGTCCGTGGCACATTACTTGGAACGACGAGACGGGAAAGATCAGTTTTCGTAACGTATCGAAGAAGTCGTGTCGTAGCCAAAAGCACAAAATCCCCCGGCTCAAGTTCGCCATTGGCAATACTGGTAAAAGCCTCACCGGACTCACCGCGGGGATCGGAAAGTCCTTCACTCACAATACTCACAAATCGCTTGCGGATGAGGTACGCCTCGCTATCACCACACTGACTAACATAGAGGGAGCCGTGCTCGACCGCCGCGACAATCGCGTGAATGGAGCCAATGTGTTTATTAATTTTTCCCTTTCGGAAATCATGGAGCCGCCGATTGATCGCCTTCAGTGAGTTTTCAAAGCGTAAGTAGCCCTCCAGGCCGCTTTCTTCAAAAAACGCCGTTTTGAGCTCCTGAAACATAGCCTCGCCTATCAGCTCGGCCTCCCCCGGATTATCCTGAATCTCGAGACAGAGAAACACATGGCCGGCGGACCCACGATGCTCCTGCACCTCATAGGTGTAGTTCTCGAGAAAACCGCCCTCATCGCGCCCGACAAATAAAAATTCGTACTGAGTCTTAAGCATCATACGAGAAAAACTATACACAGATGGCTTTGGGAATTCAACGGGAGTTGACACCCAAAAGATCCTTTGGTAAGGTAGTCCAGCATTGTTCACTGTTTAACCTCTGTAGTATGCTGTCAAAGCTCAAAAAACGAAAACGCGCCCGAACTCACGGATTCCTCAAGCGTTCACGATCAGTCGGCGGACGAAAGGTCCTGTCTGCACGTCGTCAGAAAGGTCGCAAGAAGCTTACCGTCTAACATGCTTCCGAAAAACCATCGCCTAAGTAAAAAAGATATTGAGGTACTTTTTAAAAAGGGTGAAGGCGTAACCCTTTCGCCACTTTTTGTTCGAATACGGAAAACAGAGCACCCACTCGCACGATTCTGCATTCTCTTCGCAAAAAACATCAAACTGGGTGGCGTCGAACGAAACAACATTCGAAGACAGGTCTACGGTGCAATAGGAAAAAAAATAGAAACATTTCAGAGTGGGCACGATTACGGTATGATGATTACGCCAAAACTTCTTGAATTAAAGAGTAAAAAACGTCTCGAAGCTCTCAATCACTCACTCACCGCACTCTCAAATTACTATGGCTAAAAATATTCTCCGAAACATTGTCACCTTTCTCGCGATCTTTCTCGTCGTGAACTTCGTCTTTAGTCAGTTCATGGGAAAACCGGCTGAGACAACAAATGGAGACCCGGTACGGATAGAAGTAAGTGAGTCGGAGTATGGTCGTGGAGCGCTCGTTGCCGCCACGGTGATCAACGACACCGATAAAGATCTCATTATTATTAACGACTGTCCTGGTGAGCCACTCCAAGTCTATCGATACGAAAATAGCGAGTGGAGACCCATAGAAGCGAGACCTGAGATCCCCTGCACCGGAGAGCAAAAAGAGACAAGAGTAACGGCAAAAAATAAACTCGCTATCGACTACGCGAACTGGAACCACGCGCTTTTCGGTACCAATGGTCGATATAAAATCACGCTCAAGCTTCCAGAGGGAAAAACCATCGAGTCGAAAGAGTTTGAAGTGGTGAACCCAAGCATCTGGAGATGGATCTGGACGACACTTTTTTATCAGCCTATTTATAATGTGCTTCTTTTCCTAACGGCAAAAATTCCAGGCCACGATCTGGGATTTGCCATTATCGGACTCACTATTTTGATTCGCCTCCTTCTGCTCGCACCTTCACAGAAAGCGCTGAAGTCACAGAAAAAGATGCAGGAAATCCAGCCAAAACTCGAAGCCATTAAAGAAAAGCACAAGGGGAATCAGCAGATGATCTCGATGGAAACCATGGCGCTGTGGAAAGAGCACAAGGTGAATCCATTTGGAAGTTGCCTCCCAATTCTCATTCAATTTCCAGTCTTGATCGCACTCTTTTATGTGGTGCAGACAGGACTCAATCCGGATAACACGCACCTTCTCTATAATGGGTTTGTAAATATTTCGATGAACAGTATTCACACGAACTTCTTCGGTGTCCTCGAGCTCACGACAAAAAATACCATTGTTCTTCCGCTCATCGTGGGGCTCTTGCAGTTTGTACAGATGAAAATGACGTTAAAAAAACCGGATTCCAGCGCGAAAAAATCGGAGATGGAGATAGCCAACACCATGATGATTTACGTGATGCCCGTGATGATCGCCCTCTTCACCGCCTCCGTCCCTGCGGGCGTCGGCCTCTACTGGGCCACCTCAACCCTCTTTGGCATCGGCCAACAAGCCTACGTCAACAAAGGAAGTAAGCCAAAAAACGAGGACAATAACCCGAAACGGATTATTGCAGTATAAGAAAAAAGCTGCTACCATACCACCCACATATTTACTTCTTATTCTATGGAACTCGAACGAACAATACTGCAGACCCTTGAAGACTTCATGAAACATCTCGGCATCGAGATTACCAACATGGAACTCAAGCAGGAAGAAAACGGGACCTACCGCGTAAATCTTGAGGCGGAAAACGCCAACCAGCTCATCGGTCCGCACGGAGAAAACTTGATCGCACTGCAGCATATGGTGAAGCTGATTCTCTGGAGGCAGATCGACGAAAACGCCAAGACGAAAAAACCTGGAGACAACGAGGAAAATTTTTCCTTCGTCCTCGATGTAGAAAATTATCGCAAAAAGCAGGAAGAAAATGTCCTAAAAATGGCCGAACAAAAAGCGGAAGCGGTAAGAAAAACACGAAAAAATCAGGTACTCCCACCGATGTCACCCTACTTCCGAAGACTCATTCACATGCACTTCACCAAACCAGAGTACGGAGATCTGGAAACGGTCAGCTCTGGCGAAGGCGACTTCCGCCAGGTAACCATTCGCTCAAAAGTTCTGATCGACGAGTAACGTTCAGTAAAGTTCACGTGAACCAATCCATGCGAAAATCCCCTCTACAAACCTGGATCATTCCAGGAACACTCATCCTCGGTGTTGCCACATCAATATTTTTTTCAGTATCCGCAAAAACAGTATCAAGTGAACCGATATCCGCAGAAGCAGAATCCGTAAACGAATTTTTCAATGATGTCGGAGTTGGTTCAAATTATTTCGTCCAACTAACATATTTACAAAAGGAAAATCTCGTCCACGGCTACGAAGACGGCTCATTTCAGCCAAATAAACCAATCACGCGCCTCGAGGGAATCACACTCATCAATCGAGCACTCAAAACAGCACCAACACCCCTCATTGCCCGTCCAAACGACACGCTCAACCTCGCAGAAGCCATAAAACTGATCATCACCGCCGAACTCGAATACAACCCAGAGCTCAAACTTCCAGAAAAAAAATGGAGCGTCTTTAAAGATGTCAAAAGAAACGACTGGTTCGCACCGTACGTCGATCTCGCAAACAGAAAAACACTTCTCTCTTATACGACAAAAATGCTCATCAAACCGGCACAACCCATGACTCGTGGGACATTTGCCGATCTCATCTATCGCGCCCTACGCACCCGAGAACCCGGCCACTTCTTCGGTCGAGGAAGTTACTACAGCGACTTTTTCGAAGGTCGTGGAACGAGTAATGGAGAAAAATATCATCAAAATGGCTACACCGCCGCCCACAAAACACTCCCATTCCACACTAAACTCAAGGTGACCTATCTGCGCAACGCCCAGAGTGTGCAAGTTCGCGTCAACGACCGCGGCCCTTTCACTCCAAGCATGGATCTCGATCTCACCCGCCGCGCCTTCACGGATCTCGCCAATCCATCCGAAGGAATAATTCCTATTGAGTACGAGATCATTTCCGAATAAATTGCAGACAGACACGCGACCGCCTCACTATGAATGAAATCATCCTCCCGAAACGCAACGTAAAAATTCTCAATCGTGAAACATTTTCACGCACCCTGAATAAAACCATCACGATGCTGGTTCTCACCCTCGGCGCGATGATTATCGTGTTAAGTGCCGTCTTCGTTACCATGACCAGTGCCACCTCTCAAAAAGGCTACGAACTCAAACAGCTCCAACTCGAAAACGAAAAACTCCAGATCGAAAACGAAAAACTCCGCCGCGACGTCACCGAGTCACGATCTTTCCAAAATCTCGAAGACTCCAGCCAAGTACAGGATATGGCCCAACCCGACTCAAAACGGTTTGTGACGAGCAAAAAAAGT
>CAYHPV010000072.1:0-5803 GCA_964358735.1 uncultured Candidatus Peribacteria bacterium
AAGCTCCCAAGGGTTTGGCTGTTCGCCAATTAAAGCGGCACGCGAGCTGGGTTCAAAACGTCGTGAGACAGTTTGGCCTCTACCCTCCACAATCGTCGGAGATTTGAAGGAATTTGTCCCTAGTACGAGAGGACCGGGATGAACGAACCTCCAGTATATCTGTTGTCACGTCAGTGGCATGGCAGAGTAGCTGTGTTCGGATTGGATAACCGCTGAAGGCATCTAAGCGGGAAACCATGCCTAAGATTAGATCTCCCCATTAGCCTCCTGGAAGACTACCAGGTTGATAGGTTACAGGTGTACGCTCCGCGAGGAGTTCAGCCGAGTAATACTAACAGGCAATTGAACTTTTTAAATTTCTCTAAACAAGCAATTATGAGCAGTAAAATGCTTTTACGATTGCGACGTATACGGAGAATGTATATTACAGTTTGACGTCAGTAACGCATTTTATGTAAGCTCTTGGTATTCGAATTTTTAGTGGCAGATCACCCGAAGGGTGATCTTGTTCCCTTCTTTCTTTGTTCAGTCTGTTCTTAGATAATTAGGAGTCATGGTCTTGGTAACTCTCGAGTGCGGGGTACACCTGTTCCCATCCCGAACACAGAAGTTAAGCCGCTCTTCGCCGATGATAGTCACACAACGTTGTGGCAAAAGTAGGGCGTTGCCAAGACTATGACTCTTATTTTTTGTTACCCATCCAGGTTGAACTTTGAGGCGTCTTCGACTTTTTCGTTGCGGCCGACGACGGGGTTGTAGGTTTTGTAGAAGAGTTCGATGAGTTGTTGAGTGTTGAGTTGGGTGACTTTGAGACTCATGTTTTCGAGACCGCCCTGGATGGTGGTCACGCGCTGGCTGAGGCCTTTGCTGAGCGTTTCGAACTCGAGGCGGCGTTTTTTTATCTCCGATTCAGTATCCTTGCCTTTGAGTGATTGAAGGATTTTTTCGATGAAACCTATGGACTGGGCGCGTGGTGGATCGTAGGGGACGACGACAAGGAAGTCCTTTTCCATAATATCGGCGTACTCGACGAGGCGGCTGATGAAGTCGATGTACTCGTAGGTCTGTTTTTGGAGGAGGGGATTGGACTGGTGGATGACTTTTTCTTTCAGGCTCTCGATGTACTTGTCGATGTCGAGTTTCCTGGAACGGATGACGATTTGGACCGGAAACTCGAGACTATTTAAGAATGACTGGTATCCGACGGTCAGGGCGTTTTGCTCCTGCTCTGATTTGAGGTTGAAGTTAATACTCGTGGTGCGAAGTATGGCCCGTACGCCGCCGTTTTTGAGGATGACCGTGTCATCGTGAATCTCAGAAAATGGCAGATAGACCTGTGTTCCGAGGGAGGGATTTTTTGATCCCTTGCTGTCGGTGACGCTGTTGGTTGGCTGGACGGTGCCGCCGGCGCCGGTGGCCGGAGGAGTCGTTACCGCTGGAGCTGGGGTTGCTGTTCTTTCTGTCGTTGTTGGGTCTGCCATAGTATTTAGGCGTTAGGTTTATGGATGGTTCCGTTGTTGTCGAGGATCTTGACGAGAGAGTCGAGTTTTTTCATCGTGGTCTGCTGTTTTTCTCTTTTCTTCTCTTCTTCGCTCGATGTGGAGTTTGTCTTCATTTCTTCCATGTTTACCATGATGTCGCCGGAGCCTTTGACCCATACTCTTTTTTTTGGAAGAAAGTGGTAGACGAGGAGGCTTCCCAGATATCGGATGAAGGTCATGTCGTGGACTTTTACGAAGGCAATCGCGATCGTGGCCGCTGCCGTGAAGAGTACGGGAAGTATCCATACGGGCCAGCTGTACTCGGCTTTTGTGAAGCCGGTGTAAATGCCATAGGTGAGACCGCCTCCGACGGCGCAGATGATGAGCTGCATAAATGTCAGTGGGCCGACGATGGTATCTTCACGCTGTACGTCTTGGGGAACCTTGAACTGCATAGGTTTTTGGTTTTTTTTATTTCTTCGTGTCATTGTACCACAAAAAGCCTTGGATTTCAAGGCTGGTTTGGCTTTGGAAGTAGTTAATTTAGGCTTCCGGCTTTATGAGCTGGGGTCATGGCGCCACCTTCTTTGAGGCTGGGGTTTTCCTGTAATATGGCCTGGAGAATGAAAGCGAAGGTATCTTCTGCTGATTCATAGATGCTGACGGAGATGGTGGTTTTTTCTTTGGTCATGTGTATCTCGCTTTTTGTGCCGATGATAATTTCACAGCCTTTGACTGGTAACGGAAAGCACTCCAATTTTTTTCGTAAACTCTCTGCCCGGCGCATGGCCAATTCAATGAATCCTTGAATATGTGTTCCGAGAAAGTCTCTTACGGCTTCTTTTTCACTGCTGAATGATATGCCCTTTTCTGGTATATGTTTCTTTGCGAGTTGCTCGTTGAGACTTTTCCATATCGTTTCCGTACTACTGTCTCGTGCCTCCGTCAGTCCTCTTATCGATTTTTCGAATTTTACTCGTCCTGATTCAGCTTTTGCGATTGCGAGTTCAGCTCCCAGAATGTGTGGAATCTGCTCTCTTCCCGCGAATTTTTTCCATGACATGAAAAATCTTTTGAGATGTTGCCCGAGCATTCCTCCAATTTTTTCCATAATCATGGTTCTGATCGTTGCTGCTATATAGAGTGCTACGTTTGGATTTTGTTCTATTCTTTCTTTTTCTTTATCAACGAGCTCTATGAGTTGGTCTATTGTTCCTTCATCAAGATCCTTCAAACTCTCTCCAAATGTTCCAAGATCTATGGCTTTTTGGAGCATTACGTTGAGTTGTTTTTCTTTTGGTTGCTGGATTTCTGGTTTTCCTGGTGATGTCTTCATCGTGATCTCTTTTAATCTTTTTTGAGTACTGCCAAGAATGCCTCTTGGGGAATTTCGACGCGTCCGATCATTTTCATGCGTTTTTTGCCCTCTTTTTGCTTCTTGAGGAGTTTGTCTTTTCGGGTTCGGTCACCACCATAGAGTTTGGCCGTCACGTCTTTTCGCATGGCGGAGATGGTTTCACGGGCGATGATTTTTCCTCCAATGGCTGCTTGAATCGGGATCTCAAACTGCATCTTTGGAATCAACTCTTTGAGTTTTTTTGCCATCGACTGACCCATAGCCTGGGCCTCTTTGCGGTGAAGCATCATGGAGAGAGCTTCGACTTTTTCGGTGGCGACGAGCATATCCATTTTCACAAGGTCGCCTACGCGGTAGTCGATAAACTCGTAGTTCATGGAAGCGTAGCCGGCGGTGGCGCTTTTGAGCTTGTCGTAAAAGTCGATGACGATGGAGGCAAGCGGAATTTCTGCCGTGACGATGACGCGGATTTCGTCGATGTACTGGATGTTTTTTTGAATGCCTCGTTTGTCCTGGACGATCTGAAGAATGCCTCCGAGGTACTCTTTTGGGGTTACGAGCTCGACCTTCATCCATGGCTCGAGAATCGCATCGATCCGGGAAGGGTTGGGGAGATCGGCGGGATTTGAGATAATTTCTTCCTGGTTATTGGAGTGACGAACTTTATACGAGACACTCGGCGCGGTGACGACGAGATTGAGATTGTACTCCCGCTCGAGACGTTCCTGGACGATATCGAGATGGAGCAGTCCGAGAAATCCGCAGCGAAATCCGTTTCCAAGTGCACCGGATTGTTCGGGTTCGTAGACGAGTGATGAGTCGTTGAGTTTGAGTTTTTCGAGTGCCTCGCGGAGGAGTGGAAAATCATCGCCGTCGACACAAAAAATACTCGCGAAGACGAATGGTTTGACGATCTTGTATCCCGGAAGAGGCGTGGCCTCTTCGATGGTTTTTTTTGTCGTGCCTCGTGCCCACACCGTATCACCCACGCGCGCATCACTCACTTCTTTCACGCCGGTAATGATGTATCCGATTTCTCCGGCGGAAATTTTTTCTGCAGGCTTGTATTTTGGCTTGAAGAAGCCAACTTCTAAGATGTTTACCTCGAGGCCGTTATGCAAGAAATAGACTTTATCATCGCGCTTACACTCACCCGACATGACTCGCACGTAGGTGACAATTCCTTTGTAGGTATCATAGAGTGAGTCAAAAATCAGCGCCTTGAGTTCATCGCCTTGTTGCGTCTCCGGAGGTGGCGGAACCCGCTCGATAATCGCGTTCAATACGGCAGCGACATTCGTCCCATTTTTTGCCGAAATCGCGATGACTTCATCACCACTAATACCAATCGTATTTTCAATTTCCCGAATGACTTTTTCTGGATCGCTTGCGGGGAGATCAATTTTATTAATCACCGGTATCATCGTCAGATTGTGATCGATGGCGAGATAACAGTTACTGAGTGTCTGTGCCTGGATTCCCTGGGTTGCGTCAACGACGAGGATTGCTCCTTCACAGGCCGCGATACTTCGTGAGACTTCGTAGGCGAAGTCGACGTGGCCCGGGGTGTCGATGAGATTCAGGATGAACTTCTGATTTTTATATTCTGGTTTATCTCCCGTGTACGTCCACTCCATACGGACGGGGGCGAGCTTGATCGTAATACCGCGCTCCTGCTCAAGATCCATCGAGTCGAGCATCTGGCCGTGCTTCATATCGCGCTGCTCGATGGTTTTGGTGATCTCGAGGAAGCGGTCGGCCAAGGTGGACTTCCCGTGGTCGATGTGGGCGATAATGCAGAAATTTCGGATGAATTTAGCTTCCATGGCCTGTAGATTCTAGCAGGCATTCTGCTTTGCGAAAAGCTCAAAAAGATGGTATACTTCTGGGATACAAATACACAACCAATATGGCCCAGTTTGCTTTCATTAAAAAACTTTTTTTCAGCCTTGCGTACAGCGTGGCGCTCGCGGTCATTGTCGCATTTCTTTTTTTCCCAAAAGAGTGGCATGCCGCGAAGGAGCTCCTCTCTGGAATTCTCTATCAAACGTCGGTAGAAAAGGCCGATATGGCTGAACTCAAGATCGGACTCATTACCTATCCGACGGCGATTGAGCCGACGAGCCTCGATCCTTCTGTCCGAAATGTCGCCCTTCAAATCTATGAACCGCTGGTGAAGCTTGGTCCCTATTTTCAAATACAGCCTGGACTTGCGCTTGCGTGGGGAAGAGTTTCTCCGACGGTCTGGCGAATCGAACTTCGCCCTGATGTGGTCTTTCATAACAAACATCCATTTACCGTGGATGATGTGATCTCGAGTTTCAATCGTGCGGCGAACTATCCAGCGTCGGAGTTGAAAGCCACCGCTTCCGGCCTTACTCTTGAGGCAAAAGGAAAACGTGTTCTCGAAATTACTACCAGAAAACCGGATCCCTCTTTGCTTCAAAAAATTTCACAGATTCTCATGCTTCCTACTGAGCATGAGACGAAGACGACTTTTTCTCCTGTTGGTACTGGTCCCTATAAATTTGTCTCTGCGAAACAGGGCTTACATTTTCTTTTTGAAAGATATCCTGGATATTGGGGGGTCAAACCTGATTTCCAGAAATTAAAAATGGTCTTTCTTGCGAAGCGTGATGATCGCGAAAAAGCTCTTCTCGATGGTGAGGTTGATCTCGCCCTGGGTGTTCCACCCGAGAGTATCGAGAAACTTACCGCCGAAAAATTACCTACCTACGTGCGACCAAGTCTGGAGGTAAACTTTTTAACTTTTCGCGCGGCCTCTTCCGTCTTTACGAATGTCCGATTTCGAGAGGCGGTCGCGCTCGCGCTTGATACAAACAAATTCGTTGATTTTGCTCTTGGATATGCGACGTCTTCATCTCAGTATGTGAGTAGTGGTGTCTTTGGGTATCATCTTGGTATCGCGCCTGTCACCCATGATGCAAAGCGCGCTCAAGATATT
>CAYHPV010000073.1:0-5769 GCA_964358735.1 uncultured Candidatus Peribacteria bacterium
TGGCCCATTTAGCTCATTGAGATGCTTTGACTCTTCGACGGAGTTCACGTATTTGAGTCGGCCAAAACCAAAGGGGTTTTCCCCCTGATTCAGAAACTCTTCATAGGTCGCCTCATCAAAACATTCCGGATGGTTTCTAAAAACTTCCGTGACATTTACCGAAAGAGGGCTGTCGACATAGATAGGAATCTCGGGAATTTTTTTATCCTTCCAGAGAATGTTGAGATAATAGACAATTTCCTGTGTTCGCTCGAGAGCAAATGCGGGAATAATAATACGTCCCCCTCGGCGTGCGGTGCGATTGACAATCTCAGCGAGATCTTCTTCGACCGTCTGAATGGCCGTGTGGAAGCGGTTTCCGTAGGTTGATTCACAGATGAGATAATCAGTTGGTGGGAGCTGTTGTTGGTCGCGGAGGAGTGGAAGACCTTTTCTTCCGAGGTCGCCGGTATATCCAAGGGTGTAATTTGCGTTAGTCTCTTTATCTTCAATCTTGAGGGGAATCTGGGAAGAGCCGAGAATGTGGCCCGCGTCCCAGAAGGTGGCGGTGACGCCCGAGGTGATATTGATGGATTTTTCATAAGGAAGCCCCACAAAGAGCTCCATCGTTTTTTCAACATCTTTACTGGTATAGAGCGGCTCTTCGACCGGTTTATTTTTTTTCGTGAGGTACTCGACCTCTTTTTCCTGAATGAAGGCGCTATCGGCGAGCATGTAGCCGACAAGATCACGGGTCGCGTGGGTAGCATATATCGTCCCATTGAAACCATTTTTGACGAGGTACGGAAGAATACCCGAGTGATCGATGTGCGCGTGTGAGAGCAAAATGAAATCTACCTCTTTCGGATCGAAGAGGAGGTTGCGATTTTTTTCGGCTGACTCCTTTCGATTTCCCTGGGCCATGCCACAATCAAGAAGGATCTTTTTGTTATTAATCGTGAGGAGATGGCGTGATCCGGTGACTTCTCTCGCGGCGCCGCAGAATTTGATGTGCATGGGGAGGGTTGTTGATTTTTAGGTTCGGGAATATCGTTTTATTATACCATGATTTAGCTTTGGGTGCAATCTTTTTACATTGCTCTTACCGCTCCAATTCTCGCTTCGTATACTGCTCCTGCCAGTTTCGGACTCCCATTCCAAATTTCTTTGTGTCGCGTGCAAAATTTGTCATGGCTGTTTTTACGGCTGACAGTATCCCGCTGGTTCCTTTTTTACGCATATGTTCCATGGGATCAAATTTTGACTCCCCCGGCTCCGTGTCAAAAACATCGGGATCGATGATCGTGAATGTATAATTTGGATCGCTTATTGACGGCAGTTTTACGAAGATGTTTCCGCTGTTTGCCACATTACCACGCGTTTTGTTTCCTTTTGTTGAGTCCGATATGTCGACGATTGATCCATACATCCCACTCATTGCGGTAACGTGATTCAGAAAAGATCGCCACGCTTTTCGATATTCTGGATCTTTTCTTATTTCTGGATCCAGCTCCTTGATCAGGATGCCCTCTGCAAATTCCTGTCGAACCATGCGCTCGTATTTACCCTCTTTATTTTTATAGATCATCATGTCCCTATATGAGGCGTTTATCTTTACGTTTTCCGCCGTTGATGGCTCTTCATTAAAGTGCAGCGCCATGGCGTGCATGTTGTACATCAGTTTCAAGATGGATGTAAAATCGATGCTATGCCTTCCCTTACTTCTCTTGATCACCTTTGGCTCCATATTGCTATCCATGAATATGAGATTTGTATTTTCTGCGCCCTGCGATTTTGCCGTCAAATCGTCGGATTCTAGCGTGTCAAGATAGCTCTGTACGTCAACTGTCATTGCCGGCATGCCAAACATTTCACACAATACCTGCTCCATCTGATTTCGCTCTCTCATATCAAGTGATGTATATTCAAAATAGAGGTCACTGAGCATTTTAAGACGACTTTCCAGCTGCTTACGAGAAAGGTTGGAGTCAATATACAGGAGATTATATGGCCTTTTTATGCCTTGTGCGAAGGCTTCGAGGTCGTGCTCTCCCTGCCTGTTTGACTGAGCACGACTTTGTACCATTTCGCGCAATTCACCCTCCGAGTGAATACTGAATTTCTTCAGAGCACTATCGATAATCATCGCTGGAATCCCTTCATCTTTTGATTTTTTTGGTTCCTGTTTTTGCTGCATCGGCTGCTGATCGATCTCCATAATCTGCTCGACTCTTGCTCGAATATTCGTTGCGTGTGTATCAACTTCCGTTTTTGGCTGCTGTTCTGCTTTTTGCTTGATTTTAGGTCCAGAGACTCCTTTGATTCCTTCTGGTGTGGCGATAATTTTTTTCATGGATATTTTTATTTATTTTTTATGTTTATTTTATTCGAAGTTCCACTTTTTCTCCATTTCGTCTCAGATTATGCGAAAGAAACTTGATCTTGAATGTATCGTTTATAAAATCAACCGGAGTGCATATTTTTTCTTTTTTTACTCCGCAGCTACATCCTGCCTTTTCATACACATATTCGATGAGCTCTGTGCAGTAAAACTTTTCCGCATCCCTGGTGAATTCATAGTCATATGGCTTCCCTACCTGCTTTTTTGCGCACTCAATGATACGTGAAATTTCCTCTCTGTTCGCTTTTTTTGATCTCAAAATTACCATGGTATCGTACTCGCAAAAAAAGTCGTGCAGTGATACATACTCCACTCCATCCCCAATGGCATGAATGAAGCGTCTCTTTCCGATATAGAGTAACCCATGGGTTACGGGTCCCTCGATGACGTAACTGCTTAGTCTTCGCAGACTCCCAACGAGCACTACGTCACCTTTTCTCAAGGTGTGAGTTGATCTGATGAAATCCCAGTTATTGAGGAGATTTTTTCGGTCGTGAATGACCATACCACCTATGAAGAAAAGTATGTTTGCAAAAGCCTTTTTCCACCATGGGTAGTTCTCTGGAAAATTATGAATGACGTGATGAGAATAGTCCATGATTATTCGTTACTAAAGTGAGGAAGACCTCCTATTTTTTTTACGTATTTCAAGAGGAATTTTGCCGCTTTTATCATTATACTTTTTAGTCCGCCCGATATTGGCATCTTTTTTACCCTGATTTTTCCATGCTTTAGTTCGAGATTACGTGAAAGAAACACCTCTTTCAGTGAGCCTTGCAGGAGGTGCATCGGATGTATCATCTCGTTTACAAGCTGTACGTGTCTATTTTCATCATACATATTAAACTTTAGCCCACCGTGGTGCAGGGCCTTGTACAGCAACTCCGTGCAGTATAATTTTTCATCATCATTCGTAAAATTGAAATCGAATGGCTTTCCTATCTGCTTTTTCGCAAAGGCAATTGCCTTTTCTATTTTTGCAGGCGACGCATCTTTGTGCCTGATAATTGCCATCGAGTCATATTCTTCAAATATTTCATCGAGCGATACCGCACATACTCCGTGAGCGATGGCGTGTATACAGCTACCATTACCGATGTAGATAAGGGCGTGGGTGAAGATGCCGCCGATGTAGATACTGTGCATTCTCCTCAGCGCTCCAGCTAGAATAATGTCGCCTTTTTTGAGGATTTTTCTTGCACGTTTCTTATCAGTGCTGACGAGCGTATTTTTTTTCTTGCCTACCATGACACTTCCAAATTTATACCAGACATTTACGAGTATCTTTTTTACCCATGAAACGTCCCTTGCAAAGTTATTAACGAGCTCGTTTTTATAAATCATGATGAATGTTTGTTTTTGTCTTTGTATTATACCACTTTTCAGCTTTGCAGGCAAGTTTTGGTGCGGGAGGTGGGGTGGTGAGTAGGGTGCTTGCTTATCTCCACACCGGCTGGCTCTTGTAGAGGTCGATGGGGTGCTCGTAAAGCTGAATGGTCGCGTCGGATGGGTCGGTGGAGAAAACCGCTTCTACGGTGAGGCCGTGCTGGGTCATGTCGGACCAGTATTGGTCAAAGATGAAGTTGCCGAGGGAGTATATTATTGGCACGCCTTTGTAGGTTTCGCGGGTTTGGGGAATATGTGGGTGGTGGCCGATGACGAGGTCGGCTCCGGCGTCGATGAAGAGATGGGCGAGCTGCTCTTGGCGTTTTGATGGATTTTTTTGATACTCGGGGCCCCAGTGAATGAAGATGATGGTGTAGTCGACTTGGGGGTCGATTTTTTCGATGAGGGAGCGGGCGGCTGCGTCGTCGAGACGACGTGTGGCATCATGAAATCCTATAAATGCGAATTTTTTATTGTATATGGTTTCGATGCGAACATCTTTTTCGGTTGGCAGAATCGGGTGGCCGAAAAATGGGAGGCCTGTTTCGGCTAGGTACTTTTGCGTTGACTCAAGCCCTTTCTGGCCCTGATCGAGGGTGTGATTGTTGGCGATGCTCACGAGGTCAATTCCATTGCGCTTGACGATCTCTGCGGTGTCCGGCGCAAATCCAAAGGTCGTTCCCGTCTGCGAACGATTTGGAACTGGAACGATCGGGCCTTCGAGATTGGCGATGACGCGGTCGAAGTAGCCGTGGAGAAAATTGGTCGCTTTATTTGGCGTGGTGGTGTCGCGCGCCTTTTTAAATGGATAATCGAGGTCCTTATTTTTTTCCATGAGGGTTCGCACATAGCGACCCATCATGATGTCGCCAAGAAAGAGAAACTTGATGTACTTTTTTGGTGGTGGAAGAGAGCTGAGATTAGTCTCTTTTTCTGGTGATGACTCTGGAGCTACTTGAAGCGCAATTTCTGATGTGTCATTTTTTGTTACTCCTTCTGTTTTAGGCTTATCTGCTCTCTCAATCCCCTGCACGTAGTTCAGGATTTTTTTGCTATGTTTTTCTTTATTCAGTGCAAACTCCGTTGCTGCAATAAAGAGCAACGTCACGGTGAGGAGCGCTAAAAAGATCGAAACTTTTCTATACATGGCCTTGATTATAGATGGTTTTGGTTAAGAAGATCATCGAGCTTGCCTTCTTGGTCGAGTTTGCTGAGGTCGTCGAAGCCGCCGATGTGATTATTATTTATAAAAATTTCCGGGAAGGTGGTGCGGCCGCCTGAGCGCTCAATCATCTCGGCGCGGAGTTCTTCATCAAACTCGGCGTCATGCTCTTCGAAGGTGACATTTTTATCGCCGAGGAGTATTTTCGCCGCGGTGCAGTACGGACAGTTCTTCTTGGTGTAGATTTCTACTCTGATCATGATTGAATCATAGCCTTTTCATCTTAAAAAGTTAAGGTATCATGCACCCATGAAAAAAGGTGAGATTATACCGGTGAAGATTGAGAAGTTTGCGCTTGGCGGACAGGGGTTGGCGTTTGTGGAGAGTGCAGCTCATGATGGAGAGGCGGCGCGGCGGATTCCGGTGTTTATCGATGATGTGTGTGTCGGAGATGAGGCGGAGGTTCGGCTCGTGAAGAAAAAAAGTTCGTTTGGGGAGGGAAAGTTGCAGAAAATCATTCGTGGATCAGGAGAGCGTGTGGCGGCGCGCTGCGTACATTTCGGCGTGTGCGGTGGCTGTTCGTGGCAGTTTTTACCGTATGAAAAACAGCTCGCGTGGAAGGAGCAGCTCGTGCGAGAGACACTTTCGCATATTGGTGGATTTTCTGATGAGATGTTGGGTGAAATTTTTATGGGAATTATTGGGTGCGATGATCCATGGTTTTACCGAAATAAGATGGAGTGGAGTTTTTCGGTTGGACTGGATGGTGCTCTATCTGGTGGCTTCCACATGCGACATATGCACTATGATACCGTGAATGTGCAGGAGTGTTTTTTGCAGT
>CAYHPV010000074.1:0-5636 GCA_964358735.1 uncultured Candidatus Peribacteria bacterium
GTCTTGATGCGCAGGGAAAAGATATGAATCCTGCACCGGATGCCATGAGCAGTGATGCTTCTTCTCCGGTTGATCTTGCCGCGGCTGATCAGGATGCTGGCAGTGGATCAGATAGCGCGCTTACCGGTGCTGATGGAAAAACCGATGCGGGAAAAGTTGCTCCACCACCGGCTCCAAAACCGAAGGATGATGGATGTACCGCAGGGCCAACTCGCAGTATGGATCCATTTGGATTTGGACTTGGGCTCCTTACGGTTGGTGGATTGTCTCTCGCATCACGAAGGCGAGTGATGGTGGTGATGAAGAGAGATATACAAAAGGTGGCGTAATAAAAAGCTTGGATATTCTTTTCGAAGCAACAACCTGCAGACTTCTGAAAGAAGTCGAAGCCGTTGCAGAGGAAAGATATCCAAGCTCTCTTATCAATACATCCCCTCCCCCAGATTGAGCGGCGTCCTGACACTCGGCGCCGTCCGATCAAACGGTGTCGGCAAGGTATCGCGTGGAGCCCCACCTTCATATTTAATAATATCGATATCAGAATTTTTAATATCAAAGACCTTCACGCCCTTCACGAGCGGCTCATAGTTCGCCTTGATATCTTTAATCCGGGAAGCAAGCTTCACCAGTGCCGTCTGAAAATATTTATCGAGCTTCTGAAAAGCGCCAAGGTGAGCCTTTACCTCGACCTCATCCTTACTCACCGTAATAAATTCTTGCAATGATTTACTCGCCTCACGCGGAAGAAACGCAGACATATTCACCGAAAAATCCTTTTCTTTGAGAGTGCGAAGATCGCGAAGAGGTGCGACACTTCCCTGCAAGGTCAGAACCTCACGAAGTACCAGATCCGCATGTTCCTGCGTCGTGAGATAAAGCTTATCAAAATCAGCAATAAGCGCATCCAGCGCCCCGCGCCGGTTTTTATTCTGATTCAAAAAATTATTAACATCGGTATTGAGCGCGCTCTGAACCTGACGAATCGTCTGCGTGTAGAGCTCCATTCGCTGGTAGGTATATCCTCGAAAACCGGACGAGAAGGCCGTAGCAAGACCCGTATGAAAAGACGATAAAGGAGTATAAAGAATTGAAAGTTTTTTTCCAAATGCATAAGAAAGCTCGAGCGAAGGTGCAAGCGTGGCATACGCCGCGGAATAAAATCCATATCGATACGCCAATTGAAGATCCGATTTTGGAAATTCACGTGCGGGGAGCGTCACCACTTCCTTTGGCACCGAAGGTTTGAAAAAAGAAAGCTCTCTGATGTTTCCAAATCCTCCAAGAGTAAAAAATCCAATCGCAAGACCAGCAAGGGAAAAAACCACGAGACACCCAAGTGCATGCCGACCTCGCAGGCCCGAGGCCCGCATGATCTGACGAACGGTGTCCATAAAAGTTCCCTCATCATCGATGTCCTCAAACTCCGGAAGCTCGTCATCGACGGCCGAAGCTACTTTCGAGCTAATGCTCTCGATATGAGGAGATTTTTTGGACTCATCCGCGCCGTGATGTTTTTTTTCTTCAGCCATGTTGGGTTCTTGAGGTTCGGTTAGATCGTAGAATTATACCATAAAAGCAGCAGAAAAGCCACTCTGTTTTTCACCAAAAAAGGGCTGTTCTTGGACAAAAAGCATTGTTTTCGTTTAATATACGCCCGGCTGAAATTCAGCTTTATATACTTTCTTTACCACCCTGTTTCATGAACGTCGTATCAATCGCTCTCCTGGTAAGCGTTTCAGCGCTTATTTATGCAGTTTTCCTCATTATGTGGGTGATGAAAAAACCGACCGGAACCCCACAAATGCAGGCTATCGCCCGTGCCATTCAGGAAGGCGCCACTGCTTACCTCAACCGACAGAGCATGACCATGGCCTTTTTCGCCATCGTTATTTTCGTGCTTCTCGCGGTCTTCATGCCAAAAGGTCAGTACAATAATGGCCTCTGGACCGGCGTAAGCTTCCTCGCAGGAGCGCTGTTTTCCGCACTCGCCGGATACATCGGCATGAGCGTCTCCGTTCGTGCGAATGTACGAACCACTGAAGGCGCAAAAAAGGGACTCGCTGAAGCACTCAATATTGCCTTCCGTGGTGGAGCCGTCACGGGTCTCGCCGTCGTCGGTCTCGCCCTGCTCGGTGTGAGCGGTTTCTACTGGTTTTTCACAAGCGTAAAAGGAATTCCCGTCAGCGACACCACGAATATTCTCGTCGGTTTTGGATTTGGTGCGTCGTTGATTTCGCTTTTTGCCCGTGTCGGTGGAGGTATCTTCACAAAAGCCGCAGACGTCGGAGCTGATCTCGTTGGAAAAATTGAAAAAGATATTCCAGAAGATGATCCAAGAAATCCAGCCGTGATCGCCGATAACGTTGGTGACAATGTGGGTGACTGTGCCGGTATGGGTGCCGATCTTTTTGAAACCTACGCCGTGACATTGATCGCCGCGATGATGCTCGCCGCTGGAACCCTCACGGGCGCGATCGGTGAAAATGGGATCATTTACCCTCTCGCACTTGGCTCAGTGGCCGTGATCGCCTCGATCATCGGCACCTGGTTCGTCAGACTTGGCCGCACGCACAACATCATGGGCGCCCTCTATAAAGGTATGATTGCAACGGGTGTGCTCTCTGCGATTGGATTCTACTTCGCCACCGACATGCTCATTGGTGACATGATGCTCTTCTACGCCACCCTCGTGGGTATTGGCATCACGCTCTTCATCAACATCATCACTGAGTACTACACCGCAAAAGAATATAGACCGGTAAAAGCCATCGGAAAAGCTTCACAGACAGGAGCCGGTACCAACTTAATCGCCGGCCTCGCCGTCGGTCTCGAGTCAACCATTCTCCCCACCCTCGTCATCGTCGTCGGTATCTACCTCGCCTACTATTTTGGAAGTCATTCTGCTGCAGCACAAAGCGGTATTTATGGAATCGCTATCGCAGCTGTCGCCATGCTTTCGACAACCGGTATGGTCATCGCCACCGACTCCTACGGTCCTATCACCGACAACGCCGGTGGCATCGCCGAGATGACCAAGCAGCCACCTGAAGTTCGCAAGATTACCGATGAACTCGACTCAGTTGGCAACACGACAAAGGCCGTGACAAAAGGATATGCGATCGGTTCGGCCGCACTGGCAGCACTCGTCCTCTTCCAGGCCTACACCAGCGAGCTCACGAAACACGCGGGCGGTCAGTCGTTCCTCTTCAACATTGATGACCACATCGTCTTGATCGGTCTCATGCTTGGAGGTCTTCTTCCATTCGCCTTTTCAGCGAGCTGCATGCGCTCCGTCGGTCTCGCTGCACACGCCGTCGTCGAAGAAGTTCGCAAACAGTTCCGGGAAATCCCAGGCATTATGGAAGGAAAGGGTCATCCACTCTACGGCCGCTGCGTCGACATCGTCACCAAAGCCGCCCTCAAACAAATGGTTCTTCCAGGTGTCATGGCCGTGCTCTCGCCTATCGTCGTCGGATTTGTCCTCGGTCCACGCGCACTCGGAGGCCTCCTCGCCGGTGTGATTTTGAGCGGTTTCCTCATGGCTCTCTTCATGTCAACCGGTGGTGCAGCATGGGACAACGGCAAGAAGTTCATCGAAGACGGTAACTACGGTGGCAAAGGCTCAGACGCCCACAAGGCAGCCGTCGTCGGCGACACCGTTGGTGACCCGTTCAAAGACACCGCCGGCCCAGCCTTGAACGCCCTGATCAAAGTGATCAACACGATCGCGGTGATTATCGCTCCGTTGATTGTCGGAAACAGCCTACTCGGATAGTCAGAGACACGTGAAAAAATTTGAACCGCACAAAAGGGAGGGCTGAGCAATCGGCCTTCCTTTTTTAGAGCACATGAGTACATTAGTTTTGCGGGATATTGTCATATATTCTGGTAAATGGTCTCCATATGGCCCTATTCTAGAATAAAAGACCTCCCCGGGGAAATTACTTGATCATGAAATAGACATAACCTTAGTCAACCATATATACTGTGACTATGACTAAAGCTCAGAAAATCTTCGCAGTCATCCTCGGATTCGAACTCATACTCACCATCATCGCCTATTTCATAGCAGATACATGCGGAAGTGCCTGTGTAAAGCCAGGATTCCTGAATCCACTTGGTACAAACTATGGAAACGGGATATGCACCATGCAGTGCGTTCAATACCAACCAGGTAGTCTTTTCTACACTCTCGCCGATCTCTTCATCCTCACACTCATTGGATTCAGCTTCTCACAAATATCGATAAATAGATTTCTAAAAATAGTTCTCATCGCCACAATAGGTCTCATCTGGGGAACAGCAACGATAATGAGTCTTGGTGACATCATATTCGCCATGTGCGATTTTGAAAAAGGCTGCAGCGATATCCCTCTCCTCGGAAATTACACCCAACCGTTAGCCCTTATTTTTGTAGTAATTATAAGTTTGATCGGATTCATTGTTGGCATAAAATTTTCCAAAAGGCTTATCGGCGATAAAAAATAGGTAGTAACCCCACCATCCCATGGCCCTCGAAGCAACCCACATTCGTTTCGCCCTCGATCTGAAAGATCTCTATCGGGTCACGGAAACAGAAAAATATCTTGCCGGAACCATCTATCCCGATAGTCGATTTATAACCGGTATTGATCGAAAAATAACCCATCCGACAAACGGGATTGATGAAAGTCTTGTAATGTCAGACGACTTCAGGAAAGGGTGGTTTACCCATCTTCTTTGCGACAAAATTCACGCCGATGTATTGATGAGAGAATTCTCTGAACTCTTCCTGGACATCACAGATACGGATGAACGCTGGATCCGACAGACCGCTTTAAAGATTCTTACAGACATGAATGATGTCACGAAATTTGATATTGAAATGTATCTGCCACTTTTAGATTACGTAGAAAATCCATGCAGTGAAGAAAGAGGAAAAATCTCGGAGTTTAACGAAATATTCCAAACCATGTACTCGAACATTCCAGCAATTTCTATTGAAAGTTATTATGAAATGTGGGGAAAACTTAAGATTGAAAAAGCGCTAGCAGTAAAGGTAAAAGAAACAACAGAATCCTACAAAAATATGAGTCACATCATGAAACATATTCCTGATATATATACAGAAATGCTAGCCAGGGCGACCCAACTTCTCGTCTAAAATCTTTCATCATATACTAGCCATACTTCACTTCCCTATCTCCTGGATCTCACCCTCTCAGCCAGCCTCTCGCACGCATCAATCAAGCCCGTATCGCGATAATGATTCGCGAGCTGCTCTTGCGTCTCAACAATAAATGGCGCAACATCGAGAATTTTTGGCACTTCAGTAGGATACACTCGACTGAGAACAGCGCGATCTTTCGCCGCATGATCATCAAGTAAAAAATCAACTCCCATCACGGATGGAATTTTGGGAACCCCACGGTGAAAAAGTTTATTCGATATGCCTAGGCGTTCATCCGCATGAGGAAAGACATCTACCAGCCGATCAATAAGATCCAGATCAACGCTTGCTCGATCAACATAATCAAATCGATCCTTTTTCAAAACAGCATCGGGAATCCGAAGCCGCGATGAAGCAACAACCATATTAAAAACATCAGGTGTAGCACTCGACCAAATCATATGTTTACCTCCGGTAGAGGCGAGGG
>CAYHPV010000075.1:0-2353 GCA_964358735.1 uncultured Candidatus Peribacteria bacterium
GGGTATCACCGGTGTGGCGCGCTTTGTGGATCGATTCTGGACCCTCATGAGCAATCCTGCCCAGATGGAGATGAGTGACATTGCGGCCATGCGAGACTTGAAGCGCGTGATGCACGCCACTATTAAGAAGGTCCGCGATGGCATTGAGGCGTTTACCTTTAATACCGCGATTGCGAGTTTGATGGAGTTTGTGAATGTGACGATGAAAACGGGTATTGATCTCGAACATCGCAAGGTCATGGTTCGCGTCATTGCGCCTCTTGCGCCCCATCTTGCTGAGGAAATCTGGGAGTTTCTCGGGGGAACGTCGAGCGTTTTTGATGAGGCGTATCCCGAGTTTGATCCAGCCATGCTTGTCGAAGAGAGCGTTGAAATTGCGATTCAGGTGAATGGAAAAGTCCGCGGAACGATGGTGGTTGCGATTGATGCTTCTCAGGCCGATGTTCTGGCGGTTGCGCGTGGCGTCGAGAGCGTTGCCAAGTATCTCGAGGGTGCTACGGTGAAAAAAGAGATCTATGTCCCAGGGAAGATGGTGAGTTTTGTGGTGTAAGATGTAACTTTTTCTTTTGGTGTTCGTATCTGTGGTGTATGCTTCGTTTGTACTCTTTTTCTTTTTGCCCATGATTCATCGATTTCGCCTTGCTGCTTTGATTTTTTCGCTTGCGGTTGTTCTCTATCCTGGCGCGGCGTTTGCGGCCCCAAGTAAGGCTCCTGTTACGGTTGAGGTAAAAAATAGTACTGATGCGGGCGCTAAAAATCTCTCGAAGATGTATGTCGTGATGTACAGTGTTGCGGTTGTCGACGATGAGTGGTGGGGTAAAAAAGTGCAGGTGAAGAAAATTCCGGCAGGAAAAAAGACGGTGAGTTTTGTGGTGAAGCCCGGACAGGTTGTGGATTTTTTGACTTTTGAGACGGCTGAAGATGTGAATACCAATAAAAAGCGGCAGTTTTATGCCCCTCCAATGAAAAATTTTGCTGGTACGAGTGATACCGGAAAACTTTGTTTTGTTGCCGGTGTTGATTTTTCCAAAAAAATGTCTGATATGCAGGCGTGCACCAATGAACTTGAGCTGGTCTATGCCGGAGCTGATGCCAAAGTCTCGGTGGGGGTGAATGATGGAGTTGATGACACCAAGCCACTCTCGGGTGTGTTTGTTGGAATGTATAATGTCGCCGTTTCGAATAATGAGTGGTGGGGCGAGCTGGTCCAGGTGAAGCCTATTCCTGCCGGGAAAAAACAGGCAGTCTTCAGCGTGACTCCCGGACAGATTGTCGATTTTCTCGTCTTTAAAAATGATGGCGATGCACAAAAAGTGAAAAAATATATGTTCACGGTTCCGCCACATAAAAATTTCTCCAGTGACTATGGCCCTAATGACACTCTTCTTGATGGCTTTTGTATGATTGCCGGCATTGATATTGCCAAGAAGCTGGAATTCACTCCGGGAGTCTACTCATGCGGCAATGAGCTTGAACTGGTGCTGAAAAAGTAAGGTTATTGCCGAGATTTTTCGTAGCTCAGAAGCACCACGAACTCCCCTTTTGGCGGATGCGATGTGAGGCGCGTGTGAATCTCTTTGAGTGTGCCGCGGAGGAACTCTTCGTGAAGTTTTGTGAGCTCGCGGGCGAGGACGATGGTCCAGTTTGGCGCGGTTTGGCCGAGGTGTTTTTGGAGGTCTTCAATGGTGCGCGTGATGCGGTGAGGAGATTCGTAGAAAATAATTGTTTCGTCGAGGTCGCCGGATTCGGCGGCGTCGCGCCAACTCGTCAGGAGTGTTTGGCGGCCTTTTTTGAGTGGGAGGAAGCCGTAGTACCGGAAGTGGTGCATGGGAAGGCCGGAGGCGACGAGCGAAGCGAGGAGCGCTGAGGCTCCCGGAATTGGTGTTATTTTAATTTCATTTTCAAGTGCTGCGCGAATGAGCGTGTAGGCGGGGTCGGAAATTCCCGGCGTTCCCGCGTCGGAGATGACCGCCACTGATTTTCCTGCCTTGAGGGTTTCAATGATCGAAACTATTTTTGAGTCGTTTGAATATGAGTGGTAACTGGTCGTCGGTGTTTTGATCTCGAACTTGTCGAGAAGTATGCGCGAGTGACGGGTATCTTCACAGGCAATAAGATCGACTTCCTTGAGGATGCGAAGTGCCCTTAGGGTAATATCTTCGAGGTTTCCGATGGGTGTTGAGACGATATAGAGCGTACCTGACTCCATGATATGAGCGATATTAGCGTTTCTTTTTTACAGATTTTTTTATAGATTTCTTTGAAGATTTTCCGGCGAATTTTTGTATCTTTTTTACGAGAGACCGGAGAGATGAAAATGATTTCTTCTTTGGTGGTGTTGCTTTTTTTGGAG
>CAYHPV010000075.1:2453-5631 GCA_964358735.1 uncultured Candidatus Peribacteria bacterium
ACGAGCTGTTTCTTTTTTGATTCGGTGATGACGGGTGGTCTCGCATAGATGGGCGAGGCGAGCTTACTATTCCCTTTGTCGGTTATTTTTTGTATGGCGCCGGCAAATGAAAGGAGATCGGTTTCGATAATCCATGAGACGCTTTTCAATTTATTCAGCTGACTAAACTGTGTTGGCGTGAGTTCGCCGTAGGCGACGAAACTTCCTTTCTCTCCTTTTGAAAGTTTTTTGGTGAGTTCCGTGAGGGTCATTATTTTTCCATCACAAAAAAGTTCCTGCTCGGTAATGCGAAGAAGGAGGTGTGGCTTGAGTTTTTTGAGTTCGTCGTGGAGACGGAGTGGCCAGATATCGTGAGAGGTGAGTTTTTTGAGTGAGCCGCCTGTTGCGGTCACGAGCGCGTTGATCATGGTGACACCAACGCGCGTTCCGGTGAGGGTTCCTGGACCCTGATTTATGATGCACTTTGTAAGTTTCTGGGTGAAGAATGGCTCGAGCTCGAGAAGATGCTGGATCGTCTTGGTAATTGTTTCGTCTTCATTCATGTTCGCTTTCCAGTCGCGTTCAAAGACGAGGGTGTCGTTTTTGAGGAGTGTCAGATGAATTTTGTAACCGGTGGTGTCGAGGGCGAGGGTGTACATGGGGGTATTGAGATATTAATGCGAAAATCTGCTGGAGTGATGTTACCATGTTTTTTCTCACTCATACACCTTTTCTATCGTGATCCCTTTATAGTAATACTTGAGAATTTCTTCGTAGGTTTTGCCATTTTGTGCCATGCCGAGGGCGCCGCAGCCGGACATGCCGACGCCGTGGCCGGCTAATTTCATTCCTTTGCAGTATGGATCTTCAACCGCCGGGAGATAGGCGGCGTCCTGCCAATTCCAGAGCTGCTGAGCGCTGCGAGTCACCCCATCACTGACGGAAAAATAGGGCGTAATAACCACCTTTCCGTTGTATTTTACGATGGCGCCGGTGGTCTGCTCTACCGATGTTATCGAGTTTTTTGATCGCTTCTCGTAGCCGTAGCCCAGATATTTTTGCGAATGGTCGGGATCGTCGTCGAGGTCGTAGGGTTTGCCGGGAAATTTTTTGCCTTTGCCGAGGGTGGTGTAGTAATAGGCGTAGGTTCGTGCGGCGATCACGATGGCCTTCTTTTTTTCCATGGGGTCGGAGTTTGTCGTTTCTGCGAGTCCGAGCATGTATTCTTCGAGGGGGAGTTCGTTGATCAGCCCATCCGGGGTGATTTCGAGGGTGCCGCGGAACTCGTTGTCATTGAGAGACAGGTCCCAAACCGGGCGACGCTCCCAGTTGTCGATGCGCATGATTACTCCGGGATCTGGTGAGAATCGCACTGGGGACGATACCTGCTGCGCAAAATTTGGGGCCGAGAGTTCGTAACCATTTGGAAGTGGTTTTACGGTGATCTTGGTGTCTTTGGAGAAGGTGGCGGAGTAGCCTGCCGCAGTTATCGCCCCTCCCGGGACTACCTGCTGGATCGTGAATGAGCCATTTGCGGAGATGACGGGTTCTGTGCCGGTGTATCCGAGATGGATGCGGATGGGTGGGCCCTTTGAGGATGAAGTTTGCGATGGTGGTGCTGATGATGTGGTGGTGGGTATGATGGAGGTCGGAAGTGAGGAGGAAGGGATTGGTACTGAATTATCTTTTTTTGCTGGCTGTATTCTTTTTACACTCAGTGTCGTGATTTTTGTGGTGATCTTTGTTCCTTTGTTCCAGGCGTCGAGTTTTATTTTTCCTGATTTGAAAATTTTCGGTATGACGATCTGTACATCAAATGTGCCGATCTGGCCTGGAGCGACTGCTGATTCCTGGAGCGAGCTTGCCGATATTTTCAGGCGGGAGTTTCCGGTTTTTCGAAGTTGCGGGGTGTTTTCTTTGGTCCAGGTGACTCCTCCGAGATTTCGCAGTTTCACGATCGCGGTCTGGGTGGAGTTTGGAATGGCCTCGACGGAGATGAGCGAGATCGGGCTTGCAGACCAGTTTTTCTGATAGATAAATGTTTTGAATGAAATATTTTTGTCGCTCATCCAGGTGACTCCCTCGACGACGGGGGCGAAAAATTCTTCGTAGGCGTCGGTGTTTTTTGGGGCGATGAGATTGAAGATAAACTTCCCTGTTTCTCCCGGCGCAGTGCGCGCCTGTTCGAGAAATCCTGCACGGGCCCCAGGTGCCTTTAAGAATGTGGTGAGACGGTCGCGTGAGTGCGCTGTTCCCATTCGCACATTCTTACTTCCTTTATTTTCCCAACTGACATTTCCGGTGTTCTTGAGTTCTACCGAGAAGGTGAATTTTTCTCCGGCCTTTATCGACTGTGGAACTGATCCTATCGCGACGACATCATAGGTGAAAATTGCCGGAGTCGTCTGGACCGATATTTCTATCTTTTTTCCGAGTTTGGTTTTTCCATTGATGATCGGAGTGATCCGCATGGTTTTGAGACCGCTTTTCAGTCCGCCGGAGAGTGGAATCGTGTACAGCGCTGTCTCGCCAGGATTGATGCTTTTTGGCTGCTGCATCGGGAATGAGACTCTTCCTGGAGGCGTTTCTACCTGGATAAAATCCTTGATATCGGCGAGGTCGTTGACCACGATTGAGGTCTGGTCGTTCCAGATTTGAGTTCCGGAGTTTTTTATCGATATCTGTATGTTTTCCACTTTTTCCGGATCGAGATCAATGTAGAGAAGGCCGCTTGAGTCTTCGAAGTCGTAGCCGAGCGTTTTTTGTTTGGCGAAAGCAGGATCTTCTACGGTTGTTTTGATCGATGATTTTGCGAGTTTTGCAATGAGGGGGAGCTTATCGTAGAGATTTTTTCCCGGACAGTTGGTGGACATGACGTCCCGGTGGCCGAGAACATTTAGTGTTCGTTCTCCCCTGAAGATGGAACTCCCTGTCGGATCGATGCCGTGAATTTTTGTCTTTTCGGATATCAGACGCGTGAGGGCAATGAGCGCTTTTTCTGAAACATCACCGTTATCATAATTTCCCAGCACTGAGATGCCTATGGCGCCGGTGTTTGATTTTCCCGCATGTGCCCCGATGACTTTTTCACCACCGGCGCGTCCTTCATAGATCACCCCTCCCGGATCGATGATGTAGTTGTAGCCAATATCACCCCATCCCCTTCCCGTAGCGTGCCATCGATAAATATCGCGAATCG
>CAYHPV010000076.1:0-929 GCA_964358735.1 uncultured Candidatus Peribacteria bacterium
TGTAATGCAGATTCCGGCACGTGCCGGAAAGATTTTTAAATCCGAGCTATGGAAAAAGTTACTATTCACCCAATAACTTCTGAAACCCCACCATCATCCCAAACCGGCCAGTGAGTCGGTCTTTTCGGAATGAGTAAAACTCATCCGTCCGATCACAGGTGCACACGCCGGAAAACTCAATTGCAGGAAGGCGCACACCACGCGCCACTAATTGATCGCGAGTCGCAGCCAAAAAATTGACATGGCGGCCATCTTCGAGAATGTACGGATGGAATTCAGGGGGAAGTTCAGAAACCGGATCGGTAAACTCATGGCAGCACGGGCCGATCGAAGGGCCGATGCATGCAACGATGCGACCAGGGTCTGCGCCAAACTCGCCACACATCGCAGCCACCGTTTTCCCGACAATATTTTGGAGCGAGCCGCGCCAGCCACTATGGACGAGGCCGAGGACGCCGGATGAGTCAGCACCAGAGGAACGAGCACCAGGATCAAAAAGCAACACCGATTGGCAGTCGGCGGTCTTCACGAGAAGTGTCACGTCGCGACGATTCGTCACGAACGCATCAGTATCATCAACTTCAGTAACAACAGGGAGTGCATCCCCCTGACGCAACACCAGCACATGATCGCTGTGGGTCTGATTCGCGGAAATCATCACGGTTCGTCGACCATTCAAAAATTGTTCTTCAAAAAACAGCTGCATTGCGGCACGATTCGGCATAACACGCACATCCCCGCTAGCGCGCGTAAAAACAGCATGCGCCACGACATCAGCACACGGCTCCAGTGAAGAAAATTGGTAGAACGGAATTTTTTCAGAATTTTTTATAAACACAGTACCAAAATACCACCCCTTGTACCTGCGGTAAAATTCGGCTAGTATCATGCCGCAATACATTCTAATTCAGCTTTATGGACATCACGTG
>CAYHPV010000076.1:939-5471 GCA_964358735.1 uncultured Candidatus Peribacteria bacterium
CGGTCGTCACGAATACGTACTCAAAAAGTGTAAAAAATGAAAAACTCAAGGCGGATGTCGTGCTCATCACCGACATGGGGTATGAAAAACTGCTCCCGGTGGCCGGAGACCCAAAGACCTTTGATATTCCGGGCGAGTATGAGGTCAGTGAGATTCCCGTGACGGGGATCGTAGCGCCGATATCAGCCGGAAAAGACGGAGCAAAAGATGCCCAAAAAGATGCCACCAAAAAAACCATTTTCCAATTTCGCGTCGACGACATTAATTTCTGCCAGCTCGGTACTATTGACCAGGCGCTTCCTGCAGAGCTGATCGAAAAAATCGGCGATGTCGATGTGCTCCTCGTACCGGTAGGTGGCGACGGCACCCTCGACTCCAAAAAAGCGCACGAAGTGATCGAAGAGATCGAGCCACGAATTGTGATTCCCATGGAGTACGACGATCTCACCAGTTTTATGAAAAGCTCTGGGGTCGTATCAGAAGTCAAAGAGAGTTTTTCCGCCGCAAACCGCGCCGCCCTTCCACAGGACAAGACTGAATATGTCGTGTTGAGCGCGAAGTAAGAGACGCGTAATCCCTGCCTTCGTAGTTCAACGGATAGAATAGTCCCGTCCTAAGGGATAGATGCAGGTTCGATTCCTGCCGAGGGCACCACCAGAGAAATGCGCAGCATTTCTCGCATTTCGTTCCCATATGCGCAGCACATCGCATACTTCAAGATAAGGCGTCATGTTGTTGCCCGGCAACACTCTTTTTAGCCTATTAAGCCTTTTTCTTTGGAAGTATATGAGCCACCTTGCCGCCCACTTCTCTGAGCACTATTGAGACACCTTTATCATGAGGATTGAGTTTCTCACGAAGAGCACGCTCCGCAGCAGTGAGGGTATAGGGCTTATACACAGCAGTCTGACGCGATAAGTGTTTCTCTAGCGATCGCAGCTGCTCCTTCTGAGATGTGAGATAACCCTCAATCTCGTGAAGAGTATTCGGGTGATATTGGTCCTGATGACGGGCCGCATCAAGAAAAGTTTGTAGGTCTTGAATATCATGTTTTAAAAAATCAAGATCAGCCTGACTCCAGGCTCGATCATCAAAAATGAGAGCTCGATGAAATGCCTTATCGAGATAATGTGGGCCACGAGGATTTTCAATGGCATGACGAATGGCAGAGACAGATGACTCATGCATGGGAATACCCACGATAACAGCGAGCTTACGTCCAGTATTACTTGATTCAGGTGAGGGCATATGAGTTTTTTTATGGGTATTTGCGAGACTATAATAACATAAATAACAATAGTAGTCAAGTAATCAGCGATGCAGTAGAGCAGTCTGCCTTTGAACGTTATGGCTTCAATCCACCCACCACAGCTTTAATTCTTCGTATACCATCACTGACCGCCTCTTCTTTGGTGATTTTGAAGGATTTGAGCACGCCGGTGTGCTCGACATGGGGGCCACCACAGACCTCTTTCGAGAAGTCGCCCATGAAGTAGACTTTGACTTTATTGCCAAGCGCAGCATATTTGTCATCAAAGACGCCAATCGCACCGCGCTTTTTTGCCTCTTCCACCTCGAGAATTTCGAAGTGAACCGGAAGGTCGCGGGCGATAGACTCATTCACGAGTCGCTCGACTTCGGCGAGTTGGGACGGGGTCATTTTTTCAGTGTGCGAAAAATCAAATCGCATGCGCTCTCGGGTGATGTTGCTGCCCTTCTGATAGACGTGGGTTCCGAGAACGGTACGAAGGGCCTGATGGGTGAGATGGGTGGCCGTGTGGAGCATCGTGCACTCCTCGCTGTGATCGGCGAGACCACCCGCAAACTTCTGTTCTGCACCGGCGCGCGAAAGTTCTTGATGGGCCTTGAAGGCGGTGTCGAAGGATGCGTCTTCGAGGGTGAGATGGTATTCGCGCAGCATCTCTGCGATGAGCTCTTTCGGAAATCAAAATGTTTCGTAGAAATAGAACGCACGCTTGCCGGAGAAGTGGAAGTTATGGTCGCGAACTCTCTCCGAAAATTTTTCCAAAACTTTTTTTTCTTCATCAGGAAACAGAGCAGCAAGATGGGTAGATTTTTCAGCGTCAGATAAGCCGCTATGTGTTCCAACACCTCGAAGAATCATCTGGACTTCCTTCATCTTTGGACCAGTAAATTTCGTGATCTCTGCGATATCTTGGTCAGCAGGATCAAACGCCTGCTTAATAATATTAAACCATTGGAGCGTAGAGATAAGCCATTTTTCGGTATCAAAAGGAAGACGAAAAACTTCCATCTGTTTCTGAAATTCTTTTTCACCTTTCACGAGGGTCTCGCGAAATCTCGTCTCCTCACGATCGAGTTCGCGGTGAATTTTATCACGGTTGGCGAGAAGTTCCGGGTAGGCGTGCTGGTAAAGATCGATGTAGGAATCGGCGACGAGTGCGGTGAAATTTTCAGCGATACCCAGCTGCGTGCCGCATCGAACCGCACGTCGAATGAGTCTGCGCAAGATATATCCCTGATCGGTATTTGACGGAGCGACGCCCCACTGATCGCCAAGAATAAAGACGGAGGCACGAAGGTGGTCGAGAATAATACGGTAGGCACGCATGTTCTGGTCATTGGTGAGCGGCTGGTGTTCAGTGTCAGGATGTTCAGCGAAACTTTCTTCAATGGCATGTTTGATAGCCGCTTTTGCACCTTCAAAAATCTCAGTCTCGTAAATACTTGGTTTCCCCTGCAGAATGCCAGCTACACGTTCAAGTCCCAGGCCCGTGTCGACATTTTTTTGCTTCAAGGGTTCAAACGTACCCTCGGCAGTTTTATTATATTGCATGAAGACATCATTCCAGATTTCCACGAAACGTCCGCAGTCGCAGTTGGGGTGGCAGGTTGGGCCGTGATGTTTGGTGTCATGCACGAGATCTGGTCTGACGAGATAAAACATCTCCGTATCGGGACCGCATGGGCCAGTTTGACCAGCGGGACCCCACCAGTTTTTCTTTTTTTCGTACGCGTAAATACGCGGGCCGTTTTCGGCAGCAGGCTCATCTTTTCCGGCGATACCTTCGGTGGCATCGATGTTGCGTGTGGCAAACTGCTGTTTCCAATAATTGATGGATTCTTCATCTTTCGGCGCATCATTATCACCGCGAAAAACCGTCGTGTAGAGCCGTTTCGGATCGAGACCAAGTCCGAGTTCATCTGGGGAGCCCGTGAGAAACTCAAAACTCATCTGAATCGCCTCTTGTTTAAAATAATCTCCGAGCGACCAGTTGCCCATCATCTCAAAAAAGGTGCAGTGCGATGCGTCACCCACCTCATCGATATCATCGGTTCGGATGCACTTTTGCGCGTCAACCAGACGCTTGCCACTTGGATGCGGCTCGCCCATGAGATAGGGAACGAGGGGATGCATACCCGCCGTGGTGAAGAGGACGGTCGGATCGTTTTCGGGAATGACGCTGCTACTCGGAATCGCGGAGTGGGCGTATTGTTTGCTGAAAAAGTCGATGTATCGCTGTCGGAGTTCGTTGGCGGTTAGGGATTTCATAAGGTGCGTAGGTCGCGTATATATTGACTGGTGCGAACACTACTGTAATAACTTTTGGTGGCTTGCGCAAGCGGATTCAGCAGACGGGCCAGCAGGGAGTGCCGCGAGGCCGCCTCAGCAGAGGTGCCCCTTGGGGAGAGTCCCGGGAGGGACGGATTCAATGCTCCAGTGACAAGGCTCGAGAATTTTGCGATTTTTTTTCACAGCATTGTATTTGCAAGATTCAAAAAGCACGCTACGATAAAAGTACAAATTTCGACACAAAAAGCTCAAAAAATCCCACGCACGTTTACATTCGTTTCATTCAATAGCTCCACGGGTACAGAAGATATTTCTTTATCTTTCTCCCCATGGCTCCTTTTTTCATTTCAGACAGCAGGGCAATTTCAGGCACCAGGGCAATCGATCCGGAAACGCTCACGGATCGTCAACTCTTTGAAGCCGCGCAGCGAATCGGCGCACTCGCTCTCAAATCCCGACGGGAATTTATTGGCTTACTGCCATTAATTGAGCGACGGCGGGTGTATGATGGGAGAATGTTCTATTCCATCTATGATTTCGCGGCGAAGGTTGGTGGAATTGGGAGAGATGTTGTCACCGAAGTATTGAGGGTAGATGCGTATCTCATCGATACCCCCAAGTTACGGAAAAAATTATATCGGGGCGAGATTGGATGGTCGAAAATTCGGTCCATCATGCATATAATTAATCGCGGAAATGAGGATGAGTGGATTCAAAAATTAGAAAATCTCTCAAAAACTGCTTTAGAAGTGTATTTGAGAGACTATCAAAAGCAACTCCTGGGAGAAGAGCGGCCAACGCTTTGGTCGAGTCCAGCACAAATAGTAAATAATAAAATGATAGGAAACGGTGTCAAATTTGAAGCTGAAAGTATCCCCGGGGATAAAACTCAATTAGAAAATAAAAAAGAAATTATTCAATTATTGTTAAGATTGCAGCAATTGCCGTCACATTTCCCGTTTCAGAAAAAGAGATA
>CAYHPV010000077.1:0-5434 GCA_964358735.1 uncultured Candidatus Peribacteria bacterium
CTCGTGGCAATTTCTTGACTTGCTGCGACTGAGACCGTGACTGGTGGTGGGACAAATTCGGCGACGCGTTTTTCTGATGGAATGGGAGCGGGAACAAATGTGGGAACAGGAACGGCTCCACTTCGTTCCACCGTTCTATTCACCTTTCCAATATTGAGTACCTGGGCGTCTCGTGAGCCGTCGCGGTAGATCGTCACGCCTTTGCAGTTGAGGTCGTAGGCGAGAATGTAGGCCTTCTCGACATCTTGCATGGTCGCTGTGTGTGGGAAGTTGATGGTTTTGGAAACCGATGCACAGACGTGTTTCTGAAATGCGGCCTGCATGCGAATGTGATTTTCCGGGGTGATATCCTGCGCGGTGACGAAGACCCGTCGGATGTCTGCTGGAATTTCTTCGAAGCCCTGTACGGTTCCAACCTTGGCAATCTCTGTCATGAGCTCCTTTGAGTAGAAGCCTCGTTCCTTGGCGATTTCTTCAAAGTATGAGTTGGTGTAGACGAGCTCGGTTCCGTCCATGACGTTCTTGATGAAACAGATGGCAAAGTTTGGTTCGAGACCTCCACTTGCCTCCGCAATCATCCCAATCGTTCCGGTTGGAGCGACGGTGGTGGTGTAGGAGTTGCGGATTTTGATACCCTTTTTTTCCCAGCTTGAACCCTTGTAGGCACCGAAGGTTCCACGAGTCTTGGCGAGTTCGACAGACTTTTCGATCGACATGTCGCGGATGAACTTCATGAGCTGTTCGCCTTTTTTCAAACCCTCCTCGGCATCATACGGAATCATCATCTGGTAGAGCGCGTCGGCGAAGCCCATGACTCCGAGACCGATTCGTCGGGTGTTTCGAGACATCTCGGCGATTTGTGGAATCGGGTAGCTATTCATGTCGATGACGTTGTCGAGGAAGTGCGTGGTGGTGTAGACGGCTTCCTTGAGACGTGCCCAATCAAAATCTTTTCTATCAGCGGTGACGAAACGGTTGACGGCGATTGAGCCGAGGTTGCATGAATCGAAGGCGAGGAGATCCTGTTCGCCACATGGGTTGGTTGCCTCGATATCACCGAGGTGTGGAACCGGATTAGTGGCGTTCATGTTGTCGATGAAGACGAGACCTGGATCACCATTGAGCCATGCGTTCTGGATGATGAGGTTGAACACTTCGCGTGCGCGGAGAGTACCGCAGGCGGTTTTGGTTCGTGGGTTGATGAGATCGTAGGTGGTGTCTTTTTTCAGCGCCTCCATGAACTTCGCGGTGATGGCGACCGAGATGTTGAAGTTCGTGAGGGTTTTCATGTCGGCCTTGCAGACAATGAAGTCGAGCACATCCGGGTGATCGACTCGGAGGATTCCCATATTGGCCCCACGTCGTTTACCGCCCTGTTTGATCTCCTGGGTTGCCGCGTCGAAGATTTTCATGAAAGAGACTGGACCCGAAGAGACGCCGGCGGTTGACTTTACCATGTCGTTGGCTGGCCTCAGTCGTGAAAATGCGAAACCGGTTCCACCACCTGACTTGTGAATGATCGCCTGGTACTTCAGTGAGTCGAAGATCCCCTCGATCGAGTCCGGGACGGGAAGCACGAAACAGGCAGAGAGTTGCTGAATTTCGGTTCCGGCGTTCATAATTGTTGGCGTGTTTGGCATGTACTCGAGATTTGCCATGACATCGTAGAATTTTTTGGCGGTTGCCTGGTACTCTTCTTCGCTCGCGCCGTAGTTTTTGTCCGCAAGGGCGATGTTGTTCGCGATGCGCTCGACGAGCTGTTTTGGTGTCTCTTTGATGTTTCCATTTTCGTCTTTCAGGAGGTAGCGTCTTTTGAGAACCTCGAGGGCGTTATTGCTGAAATTGAGTCGTTCATCGGCATTACCCTTACCAATGATGGATTCGGTCTGCTCTCGTTCCTGTGCCTGTCGTGCTCTATAAAGGATATAGGCTTTTGCTGTTTTGGCATGACCCCCCTCGATCAAGATTTTTTCTACGAGATCCTGGATCTGCTCCACGGTTGGAATCGCATCTGGTCCTTTGAAAAAGACCTCGATCACCGCGGTGACCTGGTTAGCAATCTTATCCGCGATGGATCGGTCGGAGCCACCAACGGACTCGGCGGCCTTCCAAATTGCCTCAGCAATTTTTGACTGATTGAACTCTGCGATGCGGCCATCACGCTTTTTGATGCTTAGAATTGGTGACATAGGGGGTGGGGGGGTAGAGAGAGATAAAGAGACAACGGAACAAGAAGACCAATGACATGCGGTGACATCCTTTGTAATTCAGGTATGTCCGCGCAAGAAATTTGAGTTAAGAATTTGTAACCTTCTTGTAAGGTTTATCTTAGGAGGGTGTCAGGGTGTTGTCGATGGAATGTATCTAAATTTTCTTGCCGCTCTTCGAATATATAGTGTTGCTTCGATTTTGATGCCACTACATGTAGTAGGTGTATCTTGTAAGCATACACCTCTGGTTTAGGATGTGAAGAGCGAGTTACTACTCTGTGTTGACTTTGATAGTATGTATTTTAGTGTAATTTTTTTGTTAATAATTTGTTAGGTTTTGAGCCAGAGAGCTTGCGCAAGCTTGCGTGTCAAATATATCTTTTATAGAGATTATGTTGCCGGATAGATCTGTTTTCCTTCTTTATAGAGCTTGATGGCGAGCACGGGGCAGGCTTCCGCGGCCATTGTGATCGTTTCTTCGTCCGATGCGTCTGGATCTACTACGTAGGCTTTTCCTTCTTCTTCATCGAGCTGAAAGACGCCGGGGGCCACTGCTACACAAGGTGCGGCTCCGATGCAGAGTTTGCGGTCGACGACGATTTTGAGTTGCTGCGTTGGGCCGCCTGGCGCGGTCGTGGTTGCGCCTTGTGATTCGTCTCCGAGTTGTACTGGTACTATTGCCATGGGATGTGGTGATAATTGCGCTGGCCTATAGTAGCGCGTGAGTGTGGTGACGTCTAGTGGGAGCTATGGCAATTATCCGGAAATTCCGGATAACTCGAAAATGTTTATTTTAAGCCTTTCTCAGTTTTTCATGAAACTTGAGATCCATGGTGTGTGCCAAGATGTGGTGGGGTTTACAGAGTGGGGCGAGGTACTTTGGGTCGTGGGTTTTGGCGACGCTGAATCTTTGTGAGTGATGGAGCTCTTCCGATGCTTTGTGGCAGGTTTTTATGGAGCATTTGGTGCCATATTCTTTTTTGAGAATCTTTCTAGTTTTTGCTGGGATGTATCTGGAGGTGGTTGGCTGACACTCATTGCTGATGATCTCTTTTTCTTGTTCGATGGTTTGTTTTCTTTGTACGAGTGCTTCTCGAATTATTTCATTGATGTTGATGCCGCATTGCTGAAGTTCAAGAAGCTCAGATGTTATATCACTCTCGAGCTTAAGGGTGTCTTGCTCAAATAGGTGATTATTTTCTGGCTTGTGCCCGGGCACGCTCCAGTAGGGGACAGATTGCTTGATATCGTGAACATACATTTCCAGTGCGGCTTTTGGCAGTATCTTCACCATCTCCGCGAGTTCTTCTTGATTTTCTGGAGTTGCGATGGAGGCGATTCTTGCGATTTTATGCATGCTGGCCTCGCCGTTGTTGAGGATTGTTTTCAGGGCGGGCATTTGCTCAAAGGTTTGATCGAGATTCAGTGCTCGAGGCACTTGCTCTTCGCTCACGCCTGCCATGACTTTTGCAAAATGAAACACTGAGGTGAATCCTTTTTGTTCATACAGTTTTCTTTTGTGTACTTCCGGAAGAAGACCGAGAAACTTCTGGCGCCAAGTTCGTGTCGCTTCTCCGTACTCTTGGCAGAGAGTGAGGAGTTCGAGGTCAGAAAGGTTTGCAGTATCAATCATAAAGAGAAAAGGTTACAAAAATAAAGGGTGCCTGTGGGGCGAATTATTTTTGCGGGCCTTTCTTCGATACTGAAACTGTATTGCCGCGATCGGAATGTACTTGAATACTACCTGAAACAAGCCAAAAATCACAGTTTTCTCAGTTGCGGACCAGAGATAATTGTGGTGGAAAATTACTATCCTACTGTGCTAATAAAAGCAGTGCCGATACGATAAATGATATATTAATCGCAATATAAAAGAAGTCGTTGTTTATTTTCTTCAGGAAATTTTTCCCTATCTGGGTTCCTATAATGGATATACCGATGAAGGGAAGGGCCTGAATAAGAACTGATGTGTTTATGATATTTGAAAATGTGTAAACGGCAACTTTTGGGATATTTAAGAAAAATGATGTTATCGAGTAAGTTCCAAGGTAGGTTTCTTTTATCAGGCCGAGTGACGTAAAGAGTGGACCTTTGATGATATTTCCACTTCCAAGAAGTCCTGAAAAGAATCCGTAGCTAAGTCCTAGTATTGGAATATTTTTCTCGTGCTCGGTTTCAGTTTTTTTATATTTTCTTCGGATGATGTCGTTTACGATGTAGATAATCATCGCGATGGCTAGGAATTTTTTAAAAAAATCCTCCGGGATGTAGGTGAGAAGAAGGCTTCCCCCAATCGCCCCTGGAATGGCCCATATCACCACCTTTTTTACGATCTTCCAGTGTATGTATTTTTTGAAGAGGATGATTTTATTTATATTTTGCACACAAAAATAGAGCGTCATGATTCCGATACTTTCTTTCGGACCATAAAATAATGCTGCAAGTGGTATCAGAATGCCACTTCCGATGCCGAGTGCCGTTGATGCAATAGAACTGAGGAATGCAACGGTGTAAAAGATGTATACGTTTGTTGCGAGACTCTCAATCATGATTGCGATCTTTTAAAAATTAAACACCATATCTCTGACTTCGGGTTTCATTTTTTCTGGGGACCATGGTGGATCCCAGACGATGTGGGTGTCGGCGTGGTCGATGTCGGAGGCGACCATCTGGGGGACGAGGGTTTCGATCTGTTCGACGATCATGGGACCGACGGGGCAGCCCATGGATGTGAGAGTCATCGTGATGGCGGCGTGGCGCTTGGTGAGTTTGACGTCGTAGATGAGGCCGAGATCCGCGATACCGATGCCAATTTCCGGGTCGATGATTTCATTGAGCGCTTCGTAGATTTTTTTCACGATTGGATTTGCCGCGCACTGTTCGTCGATGGATGTGTATGATGAGGGTGCGGGTGGAGTCACTGTTGCGGGCGAATTTTTTTTCTTCGATGAAATTTTAGCTTTTGCCATAATGGTAGAATAAAAAATTATAGTGTTCGTCTGATAATAATAAGTGCTTTTTTTACGAGGGCATATGAGAGCAATGCACACTTGACGCGGGCGGGACTGATGGGAACGCCGAGCATCTCATAGATTTTTTCTTTGGTTAATGCTTCTGCTTCTTCAAGAGATTTTCCATAGAGCTCTTCTGCAACCATGGACATGGCGGCCTGTGAAATGGCGCATCCTGATCCGGAAAATGCAAGGTCTTTGATTGTGTGATCA
>CAYHPV010000078.1:0-5409 GCA_964358735.1 uncultured Candidatus Peribacteria bacterium
TATCGCGCCTCAGGACCGGCAGAAACAAGAGGGCTACTTGAGTCCCCACACAGTTGCGGTGCGGCAAAAAACACGGTCGAGCTCGTACCATGCACGGATTTTCCCGTCAGTGGAGAAATCTGGAAATACGTCGTTCCATAATCAAGAGACAAGGTCACACTTCGATCCGCGGTATCATCACGATCGAGCTCTTCAACGATCACACCGGAGTCATACGGAATACCACCAGCACTCTCCGCGTAGAGGTATCGCTTTCGAGTGAGACCTTTGGCATCTCGGAACACGACATCGTATCCGGCGATACTCGCGACACCACCGCCACTATTCACGCCAGCAAGTGGCGCAACCTCCGTCCACGCAATCGTCACCGAATCCCGCTGTGAATACTCGGCAATGATGTCCCGCACCGCAGGAAGAGCCGGCAGAAGATCCTCAAGCGTAAGAACATCCACGCCACTCGTCACGAATTCCGTAAATGCATCCTTCGAAGCCTTGTTCACATTTTCTTTGAAATAAATATCGCCACCCAGACTGTAGATAGAATCACTGTCGCTGTCTCCGTCAACATCCGAGCTCGTATGGCTCACCTGTCGACTCATCTCACCCGTAAAGTCGATAAGTTTCTCAGCCGCACCGCTCTGCGGATTTTCAATATAAATTCCAAGCGGCGTGCTGGTGGCTTGTCCATAGTTCTGATAAGCGGCTGCAGTGCCAGCTGCATTTGTTCCCCCCGCCCCCGCCCCCTCCGTATACGCCAAGAGCTTCGGCGATGGAGCGGGTACGGCAACCGCATCCGATACACTCTGCTGAACCAGATATCGACTCAGGCGATGAGTATTGAACTCGGAGATCCAGTTTTTGGCATAGCTGGAGCTATAATTATTACTAAATCCACCATTGAATCCACCATTCGCAAGATACCCCTCAAGTCCATGCCTCAGCGCAGAAAGATATGAAGAGGCATCATCATGATCTCCAGCATTCATCACCACCTCAGGAATCGTCGCCGGATCAATAAACGTTTTTTCAGCGACCAATCGGTATTCATTTCGCATACTCGTTTGCTGATCCACCATATTCTGCATTTTTTCCGTCGCATTCTTGGAGCGCGTATTCGCGGTGTTCACCAAATCCGTCACCATCCCATTCGCGTAGTCGGCGAGTTCCTTGAAGAAATTATAGATAATATCGGTCTGCAGCTCAAACTTAAAGGCGCCACGGATAATATACTGATCCACACCTTTATACTCGATCTTCGGAATCTTAATCTCAGGAATTTTCATATCCAGATCAATCGAGAGGGGAGGAAGAACCGATCGCTGTGTCAACTCCTCAATCTGTGTCCTCAGATTATTCTCCGCCACCGGTAGGTACCCTTTCTTCAGGAGACAGACAATCTTGAGAGCCTTTTTCAGAATATTGAGACTTTTTTTAATATCAATGCCAGCCGCCTTGCTCGCAAAATCGAGATCCTGAATCTTTGGTGCCGGTGGCACGTCAGGCAGTTTGAACACCGGCAAAGGAGGAAGATCCGGTAAATTCGGAAGATCGGGCAACTGCGGAATTTCCGGCACATTCGGAATCAGATCTTCAAAAAATGCATCGAGATCCACGCTCAAATTATGCGTCTTAATTTTTTCACTCGCGCTCAAATTTGGAGATTTGAAATCAATTCCCGAGAGACCCGCTTCAATCATCGGAAATTTCACACGGGGAAGTGATGGAAGAAGAATCTGCTGCGGAGCAAAAGTAATATCGGGCCATGAGATACGAATACCGGCCTCCACCTGCGAGAAATCAAGCACGATATCCGGCCACTTTGGGAATTCGATAACAGGAATGTCCGTCGGAATCGCCTTGGCAAAAATCTTCGTGTACCACTCAAAATTCGAGCCACGCTCACTCTTACAGTTATCACAGCTCGCGCTGTACTCGGCGGTGACATCGATGATGCCCTGCCACGTCGCCAACATATTTTTTATCTTTTTTGCCGCATCAAGCCAGTGACCGATACGCATCTCCTGTCGCTTCACATAGCCACCCATGAAGGTGCTCACCGTCTTCAAATAATTAATCAACTGTCGCACATATTTTTGTTCGATCGTCTTGTACTCGAGAATTTTTTTCGGAAGTTCCTGGAACTGGTCGAGTGTTTTCAAAAGTTTCTGAATTTTATCGAGTGTTTTTTTACCATTGATATCAAATGACTGACAGAGCTCACCGGCCCCCGGATTGACGGGCTTCTTGGTACCACTGCATCCGAGCACACCCTTGAGTCGGCCAATCTCGAGATCGAAGTCCTCAAACCACAGCTGATAATCCGACGAAAACTTCAGTGCCTGTCCTCGCGAGAGGGCGGGCACGCGCAGCGTCAGAGGTTTTGGTTCAATGGAAATCAGAGGAATGCTATTGAGATACGCGAGGAACTTCGTGTAGCCGGAAAGTTTTCCGCTCGGCGCCTTGGGCACCACGGCACTCGCGATCGATGAGAGATTTGGATACATAATGTAGAGATCGGGGAGGTCGGCGAGTTTATCGAGAATTTCTTCGATTTGATCATCCATCCAGTTCGTGAGTTTCTCAGGAAAACCGGGGATGCGGATATTGGAGCTTGTCACTTTTTCGGCTTCGTAGGGCGCCAGAAGAGCACTTGCCTGATTGGCACCACCCGCATCACCCGTTCCGCCAGTAAAATTATCAATGAAGCTCGGACCATCTCCCACCACATATCCCATGAGCCCATCACCACTTCCAAGCGCCGAGGCCTTGTCCATGACCTGACTCATTTTTTCGGAAAGTGCCTTGCAAAGCGAGGCGGGAATGAGAGAGATATTTGGAGCAAAAGCAAAGCACTGAGCCCCCGGATCATTCTCATTTTTCGGATAGGGTGAACCCGCGCAGATGGCGAAACCAATCTGTCCGGTACTGGTCGGCGAGACGTAAATGCGGAAGGTCATCTGATCATTTTTGTAGTCACACGGAGGCCAGAACATGTAGGTGGTCGCACAGCTGAAGGAAGCGCCAAAGACCGGAATACCATCACCCCACGAGCCCGGCGAACCATTGTCATTGGACTTTCCAGGAACGAGGAAAGCATTGCTGGACGGCAGCGGAAGGCACCCTTCCGCGCATCGCAGATCTTCGACCGTCTGGCCAACCGCATCGACGGGGCCATCAGCCGAGCCGGAGTTTGGAACGATATCATCCATATCGGGCATCCCATCACCATCTTCATCTTTATTTTTTTCATCCATGTAGAGATTCATGCCATCGTTCGGAGCCGCGGTACTACCAGAATCCGCACCGAGCTGCTTGAGTTGTTTTTTAAATTCATCACTAAACTCATCGGGAGCCGTACTCTTTTCAAGCTCTTCCTGGAGCTTTTTTGCCGCGGCCTTTTGATCGGTGGCTTGAGAAAGAACCTCAGTTTTGGTAAAGGAAACCGCACCGCCTTTGATCGAAGAAGGGCTGGAAAGGAAGTAGGTGAGTTTACCACCTCTTGGCAAAGCGAGAATATCGGGAAAAAGATCACTGCCACCCGGGAGATTTTTGGCACCAGAAAGGGAAGTTCCAACACCGAGAGAAAGGGAAGCGCCACTCGGAAGAGAAAAACTTCCGACGAGCTGGCCGGTTTTTTGGAAGGTTCCTTGGGTATTGATAAAGAGTCGAATCTCACCACTCGTCGTCGCGAGAACGAGATCACGCCAACCATCGAGGTTCATGTCGACCAGATGCAAACTCGAAACGCGTATCGCGTTTCCTCCTCCTGCACCCGTTTCCTTTCCAAGCTCCACCCTCAGATTTTCACGAACAAAGAGGCCCTCTTGATTGCGGTAGAGATCGAGACAGGTGTCCGACTTCGTACACGACTTCGCGACCGCAATCAGCAGATCGTCTTTACCATCATTATTGATATCGCCACTCGTTCCCGTGATGATGCCATTGGCCACATCGAGCAGAACTCCACGATCGCTGTACCGCTGCGGGCCGCCAGTATAAGCCAAATATCGGACACTACCGCTGGCTTGCCCAATGAGGAGATCTTTTTTGCCATCACTATTCACGTCAACCGGAAGAATAATCTGCGCCGCCTCGATGTCGGTGGCGATATGGCGTCCAAGATCACGAGTGAAGCCGGTGGAAGAGGCGACATTGTCTCCTGGCAGGCGAACGGTAGGATCTCCAAGCACGATGCCAATTTCAGAAGGATAGGACATGTGCGACTCACCAACCGTATTTCGCGCGGCGAGGAGAAGCATATGTTTATTGTCACCGACAAATCCAACACCGGGGGAGGTAAGACTATCTTCAAGTGAGGTGTAGGGGCTGCCAAGCGAGGCGGAGGGCGCGAGTGCCTCTGAAGGCTCGGCCGTGAGAGTGTATCCCATCGCATCGCTGCTCGCGTAGTTTGAAAAAGATGTTTCAAAGGCGTAGGCCTCATTATTGAGCTGCGTATGGAGCCAGACACCGACAGGAAGCCCAGCGAGTGATGTAGGTTTTGCGGTAAGGAGAGCCATGGAATTGACCGCGCCAAATCCGAGCTGCACCGTGGCAATCGGAAGACCGGAAAGAAGGATATTCACCCGCATGAATTTTTTGGATAATGCATCCGCCTCCAAAGTCACACGTGAATCAAAAACTTCAATTCCGCCGTTCGAATTTATTTTCGCGATCTCGATGTTTTTCAGAGCGAGTGAAGCGAAGCTCTCGGTTCCCGTTTTAAATTCAACGCCATTTGATGTACCACTTTGCTCAGCCATTCGCACAAAAATTCCCGAAGCACCCTCCACCTCAGCAAAATCCTTGACCCCTGTCACCGGACCCTGCTGTTTAATATACAAAGTTCCAGCAGACATTTTTCCAAAGTCGGTCGTCAGGCTCCCCGCAAGCGGCTCGCCCCCCGCAGAAGCCAAGATCTTCACCGTCGCCCCAGGATCATGAACCTCGACACCGCCATACGCACTCAAGCTAAAAATTCTGGCACGTGGACGTGGAGCAGCCGTGAGGGACGCCGCGGCCTGCATTCGTCCGGAAAAGAGCATGGTTCCGGCGAGGTACTGCTCGCTCGTCACATTTCCATAGGCCCCACCCAAAACAGAAGCATACAGCACACTTGGCTGAAATTTTGCCACCTGACCACTTCCGGTTTTTCCACTCGTGGTCATATCATAGGTCGCAGAAACGAGTCCAGGAGCCGAAAAAACCAGATGAATCGGACCGCTCTCATTTCGTGACTCCACCATAAATTTCGCCACACCGTTCACGCTGAGCACGCTCGCCTGATTCTTCAACGCACCACTTCCCGCGGCAAGAAACCCATATTTCTGCGTATCTTTTGTCACGCGCGCCGTGACCGACAGGCCGGAAACGGTCGTCGGATTTCCATAGATATCTTTGATCACCACAGCC
>CAYHPV010000079.1:0-5397 GCA_964358735.1 uncultured Candidatus Peribacteria bacterium
TATTCCAAAGATACCACTCCCCTTCCACAAAATTCTTATTCACCGGCCCGACCACCTCCGGGCTCTGGAATTTTTGATACGCACTATACACAGAAGCAGTCATAGAAAATTCCTGTCCCTCACCAACCTCAAGCGTTTCAACTTCACGAAGCGTATCAGAATCCTGGACCAACACCGTAACCTCCACCTTCCCTCGCAAGACTCTCACCGCCTCGGCTCCACCGCTAGAATCAGCCGCACTATTTTCAACTTCAAAAACACCACCATCACTGTTAATTCGCAAATGAGCAGTAACGACAGAAACCTCGACCGATGTTTCACGATACGCCTCAGTATTGAACCACGCCTGACCCGACTTCAATCCAATTTCAAACTGATCCCCACCGCCACCGGAAACAATTTTTGACAAAAGAACACCGGAATCACCATTCATCCGCATCCATAATCGCTGAAAAAAACGAACCGTACCCCGTCCACCAGCACCAACCGTAAATTCATCACCGGCGACGACACGCGTCTCATTCACCGCAAAATCCCACGTGAAACTTCCAGCCGGCAATATCTGCACCTGCCCCTGCGGAATAAAGAGATAGGCATCGAGAGGCTCGTGTTTCACAAACATATCGACGTAGAGTTGCCGCGCCAAAATAATCACAAGCGCAAAAGCAATGAACAAAAAAAGCGGGAGAAAGTAATCAACCAAATGCCGCCGATGAACACGATGATGGGATCGATGATAGCTCATACCGGACAATATTACACGAGACCCAATTGTTTTTTAAGATTATCCAGGTCGCGAACGACGCGTTGATCCGTCTGGAGCAATTTGCGAATCTTATTACAGGCATGCAGCACCGTCGTATGATTTTTTCCACCAAAATCAGAGCCAATTTTCTCATAGGCCTCATCGAGCTCCTGACGAATGAGATACATGCAAATCTGACGTGGCACCAAAATCTCCTTTCGACGATCTTCACCGACGAGATCCTGTTTGGAGATGTGATAGAAGCTGGCAACAATCGACATGACAGAATCCACACTTCGGATAAAATTTTTCCCACTCGAAGAAGCAAGCGACCGATGCATGGGCTGAAAATTTTCCTGAACCTCAATCGCCTTATGGAGCTGACGAATGCGCTCAAGGGCAAACTCCACCGTCGGCACGACCCTCTCCAGCCTCATCGCGGCAATAATCGTCTTCAAAACACCTTCCAGATCTCGCACACTTTCTTCCACATGATAGGCGACGCAGCTCAGAATCTCCGGATCAATAATAATGCCCTCCGCCATGCACTTATTCTGTAAAATCGCCAAACGTGTCTCGTAATCCGGGGACTGCACCTCAACGACCATACCCATGCCAAAGCGGCTCTTCAAGCGATCATCGAGATTTTCAAGCTCTTTCGGAGCACGATCGCTACTGAGAATAAGCTGTTTTCCGGCGGCGTAGAGATCATTAAAGGTATGAAAAAATTCTTCCTGTGTAGAAGCACCCTTTCCAAAAAACTGAATATCATCGACAATAAGACAATCCACGCGACGATATTTTTCCTTCACATCCTTCATTCTTCGAGTTCGGATCGCCTCAACCACCTCATTCATAAAGTTCTCCGAGGTAATGTAGACGACGAGCTTATCCCCATGATTTTTGAGAATTTGATTGCCGGTTCCCTGGAGAAGATGGGTCTTGCCCAGTCCTACCTTTCCATAAATAAAGAGCGGATTGTAAATATCACCGGGATTGGTGGCCACTGCCTGACAAGCCGCATAGGGAAGACGATTATTTGGGCCGGTAATATAGGAATCGAGTTTGTATCGACCCTGCATCACCTTGCCGCGAAGGCCATCACCATAGCTCACCTCCTGACCACCGGAAACCTTTCTGGAACGCTGCTTCACAGGTTCCGTCTGAATTTCAACCTTACGAATATCATCGGTATTGGCAAGCGCATTATCAACTTCAAACACCACGGACTGCACCTCGGGAAGACCGATTTTAAGCGCATCAAGAATTGGCCCAGCATAGGTCCGCTGCACCGTCTCCTTCGCAAACACATTGGGTAAACCAACGACAAAAACTCCCCCTTCATGGCGAAGCGGAGCCGTATTCTGAAACCAGGTCACGAAAAGTCTTCGAGGAATCGACTGCTCGATAACCTTCAAAACATCTCTCCAAATATCTTTGAGGTCATTCATAAAAAAATTCAATGCAAGTGCCGGTCAATAGTACTCGACCTTAGCCTCCCCTTTCAAGTGTTTTGCACCACAAAACTGTTACCCGACAATTCGAATAATATCTTTGTAGGTCACCGCAAGAATAAGAATAATAAGAAAGATCGCACCAATGGCGTGAATCACCTGTTCGACGCTGCGATTGAGGGGTCGTCCAAGAACCATCTCAATAATAATAAAGAGGAGTCGTCCTCCATCAAGACCGGGAAAGGGAAGAAGATTGAGAATGGCAAGACTGAGCGAAAGCATAGCCATAAAGCGAATCACCGAGAGGAATCCCTCCTGAACAAACGTGCCCGTCATCTGGGCAATGCCGACCGGACCAGCCACTCCTTCTGGAACTTCAAACTTGGAAAAAATTTTCGTGACGAGAGAGCCAAACATGGAAACGGTCGTCTTGGCGAGTCGATAGGTCTCGGTGAAACCCATGCCGACTGACTGAAGGAATGAGTACGAGACGGGCCTGAGTTCTAGAATAGAGGTAGGAATCGAAATACCAGCCACGGTCATACCAAGGTCCTGATTGACGATGGGAGCGAGCTGAAGGCCATAGGTTCCATCATTGCCGGGAGAGACATAGAGGGTGAGAAATGTGCCATGTCGATCAATAAGAAACTGGGCGGGCTGACCGCTCTGGCGAGCCTGCTGGAGAAGGGTGATGACCTCTTCAGGTGAGTTGACCTGGGTACGCTGGAGCTGCAAGATCACATCCCCCTTGCGAAAATCCGCCTTTGCCGCAGCTGATGCGGGAATAACTTCACTCAAAATAACCGAGTTACGTTGAGGAAAGGTGAGCTGAGCCTCGTAGGACTTGAACTCGCGTTCGTAGGTGACGCGCAGCGTTTTCTGGGTAAGAAAAGACGACTGAAAATCCTGGAGCGTATAGATCGGAGTGCCATTCACCGAAAGAAGAATATCCTGAGACTTCAGCCCACTTCGAGCAACTTCGGTATTGGGCAGAATGCCCTGAATACTCACGCGTGGAAGGACAAATGAGTCATAGAGGGTAAGTCCAAGTGATGTTGCGTCTGTTTGAAAAAGTGTCTTCGGAAGGTCAAGCATGATGATGGAATCACCGCGACGGACACGGAGTTTTTGGGCGGCACTACTCGCATCTTTGAGTGAGGTAAAGAGCGATGCCGTATCAATAATCGAACTCCCGTTGATACCGACAAAAATATCTCCGGGCTGTAAACCAAGTTTCTGACCAAGGGAATCTGGCGCAACGCGTTGAATGGTAAACCCGGACTGCACCTGAAGATGGCCACTGCTCAGAGCCTGAAGAACATCCTGAGAATCGAGAATGAGAGGTTTGATACCAAACCAGAAACCAACAATGAGAAGAAGAATAGCCAGGATGAGATTCATGCCCACGCCAGCAATCACAATAGCAAAGCGCTGCCTGAGAGTTTTGGCGTTGAAACTTCGGGGATCGGTCACGGCGCCCGGCTGCTCGGGATTTTCACCGAAGAGTCGCACAAATCCACCGAATGGAAAAAGATTGATAGAGTACATCGTCTCGCCTATTTTTTTCCCCCACAAGCGGGGTGGCAGTCCAAAACCAAACTCATCGACACGGACTCCTGCGCGGCGAGCAAAATAGTAATGTCCGAGCTCATGAATAAGAATGAGCACGGAGAGAATAACGATAACGCAAGAATAGTGAGGAAAAGAAACATAAGTGAGGGTAAGGAAGTGAGGAGGACATCGCAAACGCGCCTGGATATCACACCGTCATTATATCCTGTTCTTTCTTTTTGGACATCTCTTCGATATCTTTATTATACTTGTCGACGCTGTCCTGAAGTTTTTTGGTACCACCGTGGAGCTCATCTTCAGTCATTTCGCTATTTTTTTTCATCGTATTAAAGGTATTATTCGTCTCCTGTCGGACATTTCGCACGGTGATTTTCGCCTCCTCACTGTACCGACCAACCACCTTCACAAGCTCCTTTCGTCGCTCCTCGGTAAGTGGCGGAACATTGATACGAATATAGACACCATCGTTATTCGGCGTCAGCCCGACATTCGCAATCTGAATCCCCTTTTCAATCGCCGCAAGAAGTGCTCGATCCCACGGCTGAATTTGAATCGTCTTTGCATCAGGAACCGACACACTCGCAACTGCCTTAAGTGGCTGAAGAGAGCCATAGGCGTCCACTTTGACATCTTCAACCAGGGCGGCAGTCGCGCGACCAATCTGAAGTCTGGAAAACTCTTCTTTCAGATGATCGAAAGCTTTTTTCATCTGGCTATCGGCGGCGTCGATGAGGTGTTGTGGGAACATAAAGGAGCAAAAATTTAGAAGCTAAAAAAGGTAACGGACAAATTTCCAGGAAAGATCATGCTGATATCGTAGTACCAATATCCTCTCCCGCGGCAACTTTTTCAAGGTTACCGGGAGTTTGCATATTGAAGACAATAATGGGGAGCTTTCCCTCACGCGCAATGGCGACGGCGGCAAGATCCATGACCTCGAGACCCATCTCAAGAACCTGTGCATAGGTTATTGTTTTGTATATGGTGGCATCTGGATTTTTTTTCGGATCTTTGTCGCAGACATAATCAACTTTTGTCGCCTTGAGCATGACCTCACACTGAAGTTCGAGAGCACGAAGGGCAGCGGCAGAGTCTGTCGTAAAGTAGGGATTTCCCGTTCCTCCGGCGCAAAGAACGACATCATGAGCTGCGAACGCTTCACGCGCATCGCGCGGAGTATAGGTAGTAAGGACACTCGGCATGGGAAGGGCAGAAAATGCTTTGGCGCGTACGTGTATTTTTGTAAGTGCCTCCTGCATCGCCATCGCATTCATGATGGTAGCCATCATGCCCATAGTATCAGAAAGGACCCGATCAAAACCAAGTTCTTGCTGATCTCGGAACCTCCAGAAATTTCCACCACCAATGACCAAAGCAATCTTGATGCCGGTACTGATGAGTTTTTGCATATCGGCACCTATCGCATTGAGCGTCGTCGGATCAATGCCTCCCTGGCTCGGTCCCTGCAGGACCTCGCCGGAAAGCTTCAGCATCACCCGGGAATATTTTTTGCGTTTGGAATCATCAGTCATAGGCACGACCAATTCTAGCACAAAATGGCCGATATACAACTTTACTCTGTAAACTTTTCAAATTTGGAACCGCTTCTCCTCTTACAGCACCTGA
>CAYHPV010000080.1:0-5124 GCA_964358735.1 uncultured Candidatus Peribacteria bacterium
AAGCGATCGCACGCCCCCCCGCCCCAAAAAAATCACCGCGACGAAGACACACACCAGCGCCAGTCGAAACAGTAGCCCATGGTACCTCGGATCCATTCCCCACAAACTCACACTCGGCGCCACCGAAAAAACCGTCGCCCACACCAACACTATAATATAGAGCAACAAAACCCAGGCCATCCATCGATGCTTCACCCCACTTTGCCACGCCAGTCGACCCCGCCACCCAAAAACTCCCCACAAAAAAAGCACCCCAAAAATCACCACGCCCCCCATAATCACCACCATGACCTTTATAGGTTCAAAGGTCAGGTACGCCGACACATCGACCGCGAGCGGCGTCGCCACGAGTGTGAGTAAAAGAGCCATCCAAAGCAGCCGTCTCCACGACAAACACCCCAACAATAAAGGACCCATCAGACCTTTCCAGATACCGTTCTCAAACTTGAGAACATTTTTGAAAACACCCTTATCCATATATCAGCTTTAAAATACTACCGACAGTATCCCATCTCTCATCTCAGCTTGCAAACCCGTAAATTCTGAGTACAATTGTTCTCAGAATTGAGTACAAACGTTCTCAAATCTGAGAATGAACGTTCTCAAGATTGAAAACAATCGTTCTCAAAGTAGAGTACAACTGTTCTCAAATCGTTCTCAAACTCGAAAACATATGTTCTCAAAATTACTCAAATCCGAGGCTAGAAAAAGCCTTCTCACCATTTTTCTCAACGAGAGTAGACAGAAATACTACCTCAGAGAGCTCGCGGAGCGTATAAAATACTCCCCCGGATCACTCCAACGTGAACTCAACTCACTCGTCGACGACGGTCTCCTGCTTTCCGAGAAGATGGGAAACCTTCGATTTTTCTCCCTCAATACGAAAAGCAGCCTCCTCAAGGAGCTTCGACAGTATCTTGGTACCCAAGGCGCCATGCCACCCCTTAAGGCCACTCAATCCAAAGCTAAATCACCCAAGCCACACACGCATCCAGCTACCCACGCGCCTACCCAGCCAGTTATCCGTCCACCTATCCATCCGACTACCCAAATACCTATCCAACAAAAAACTCAAGTTTCAACCTTGGAAAAGCCAGAAATCAAGAAGCCAATTTTCTCAAAACCCGACCTGAATATCCCAAAAACTACCTATGACTACCCGGATCAAAAATCATCAATGGCTCCATACTCCACTCCAAAATATGAGCCACCTTCATTCACCTACGCACCCACCCCACGCGACCCGGACAGCCCACCCGACGACATCACGCTTCATATCGAGTAATATTTGAGACATTCGGTGACGCATATTTCTGGAAAATCATGTGTACACATGTATAGTCATGTGTACACAGTGTTTTTAAAGATAGTCCAACCCCTTAACTCCTAACTCTATCATCCATGGATATAACTCCACCGCCATTACCACGCACGGAAATACTCATTGATAAGAACGAGCTTTTGACAATCCATCAGGTCGCAACCTTATTGAATATTTCGCAAAGAACGCTCCAGAGATGGGACAAAAATCAGAGACTTCCGGCTATCAGACTCCATGCTCGAGGACAGAGACTCTATAGAAAATCTACGATCGAAGAGATTATAAAAAATGGCTTATATTTGCCAAATAATGCCGTAATCGGTGCATCGCGCAATGATGAAAACTTAAATGACATAAACGTGAATAATGAAGGAAATCACGAAGTTGGCCTCATTATCGAACTCAAAAAACTTGGCTCTTCACATAAAACAACCGAGGAGGGGAGAGACGCATGGAAGCAGATACAGTCGATGATCGAAAATCTCGATAAGCATGCCTCAATCGACATTGATTTTAGGGAAATTGAGCCAATTGATAAACCGTGGGCAAAAGAATTTCTTCTTCCGCTTTACCAAAAATATGGCAATCGAATGGCATTCAGAAACATCGCCAATATAGGCGATCTGACTTGGCTTGAGCTACTTGGCTTATACAAAAGACCTCCATCGCCTCTGGATTGATACCAAAGCATACTTTTCTATCGCGCGCTCCTCACGCTCATCCTACCCCAAAAACTGCTGCACATAGACGACAGCCTGTCCGACAAACCCGGAAAACAGTGGCACGGTAAAATTATCATCGAGCTTCGACGTCAAAAGTTCTACGACGCTCGCGGTCACCGCCATACTCAAAAACACGAGGGGCTCGCTCCCAAGCAGAAATGCCCCCGACAGGATATTGACGCTCAGGCCAGCCAAAAACCCGACAAGAGTCTTCCCGCGAAAGAGCTTCATGCCGCCAAAAAGAATGCCAAAAATCGAGGCAAACATATCGCCAAAAATCACAAAAAAGAACGATAAAAAGGCGATAGGGAAGTCAAAGACCGAAAAAGAGATGATACACGCCACTACAATCCAGATCGTGCCGGTCACGCGATCCTTCTCATGTCGTCGCAATAATTTCTCAACCAAACCGGGCAGTCGTAGCTCATACTCAAGCCGCACATACTCGATCTCGAGCAGCACAAGCAATAAAGCCGTGAGCGTCAAAAGCGCTGCACGTTGCCCAAAGTTCACCAACACAATCGAATAAAGAAACACAATCAGCAAGCCCGAAGCATGGAAAAGTTTACGCCACAACTCACGACGGAAACGAGATGAGTGAGCCATAAGAAACCTCGGCGAAAAAATACTACCACAAATGATACCACTTTTTCCTTGGAGCCTGGAGAAGTCGAAGTTGATTTTCGAGGATGAGAATGCGATCTTTAAACTCGGTAAGCACCTGCGTCACCTGCTCTCGTTCACCGGCATAGGTACTCATAACCTGGGAAACTTTTTCATCAAGTTGTGCAATAGCCATCGTGGCTTTTTCGCTGGCACTCAGCACCATTTTCACCTGTTCACGGTCGACAAGATCGAGCTGTTTTGTCTCCTGAATATCCAGACGCAACGAAGTCGCATCTATTCCCTCTTTCTGAGTCAATCCCGCCCCTTCGCGTTCCACATGCTCACTCTGTTCCATGCCTTCGCGCTCAATCGGAATTTCACGGAGAGCAGACTCTTCTCGAACCTGGTAGCAGGTGAGAAGGGTATCTTTCACAATCAGATAATTAAACCCCTGTGGAGTTTTTTGTTTTTTGACGCGGATTTTTTTTGCCTTGATGGCGCGACGAATAGTTTGTATTGATTTTCCGCTGATGGCTGCGGCATCCGTGATGGTGATGAGGGTTTCAGACATAGGATAAAGTGGGGTGAAAGTGAGGTAAAAAGCAACGTGACTATCCAAAGAACAATTTTATGGGTAGTCGAAAAATAAAGCAAGAAATTCCATAAAAATCAAAAATAACACGGCATTTTTTTTTAGTGTCAATACGAATCAGTACCAAAATTATCTGTAGAAAAAACTTTGCAGCACGGATGTGTACGAGATGGCAGCGAGATAAAAAACAGTTGTCGAAAATTTCGACACACACAAATAAAGGCTTAAAAAAGGGTTGAAATGAGGAAGAGTTTTCTTTATACCCGGTACATCAGATACGTTTTTTATTCATTTTATTTTTTTACCCATCTCTCGTATGAGCTCAACCGGATCGCCAATCACAGCACCAAAGGTGCACACGGCAGCCACCGCATCGGCACCCGCAACGACAACGTCCCCATCCCGTCACGCGTCCCCAAAAACCAGACGACAGGGGAGCATGGACGGCATCAATGTCGAGGCCATCGAAAAAGTATACAAGATGATGGAGACCAATAAAGTAGACATCATCGATCTTCGCTTCGTCGATCTTTTTGGCATGTGGCAGCACTTCTCCATCACCCGTACCGAGATGGAGTACAAGGATCTCAAGCTCTCACTCTGGGTCGACGGTCTTGGATTCGACGGCTCATCCATTCGCGGATTTCAGAAAATTCACGAGAGTGACATGGTGCTGATTCCCGATCCGACCACGGCATTTATTGATCCCATTTCACAGTTTTCTACGATCGTCCTCAACTGCGACATCTTTGATCCCTCGACAAAAATGCCCTACGCAAAAGATCCCCGATTTATCGCAAAAAAAGCGGAAGAATACCTCAAGAATACCGGCATCGCCACGACCTCATACTGGGGCCCAGAAGCCGAGTTTTTTATCTTTGATCACGTGAGCTACGATCAGTCGATCAATCAGGGCTTTTATAAAATTGACTCGGAAGAAGGAGCATGGAACGCAGGCGCAGAGGGTAAAAATCTCGGATACAAAATCGGTGAAAAGCAGGGATATTTTCCTTGTGCGCCGCACGATACCTTGCAGGATGTTCGCAGTGAAATTGTTCTCGATCTTCAGAAGTGCGGTATTCAAGTGGAGGTACATCACCACGAGGTAGCGACCGCCGGCCAGTGCGAGATCGACATGCGCTTTTCCACGCTGACCAACATGGCGGACAAGATGCTCATCTACAAGTACATTGTGAAAAATGTCGCACGAAAATATGGGAAAGTCGCCACCTTTATGCCGAAGCCTCTCTATGGCGATAACGGCTCCGGTATGCACACGCACCAGAGTCTCTGGAACGACGCGACGAATTTGTTTTACGATCCGACGGGGTACGCCGGCCTGTCGGATATGGCGAAGTGGTATATTGGGGGACTTCTTAAGCACGCCCACGCGCTGATGGCATTTTGCGCACCCACGACCAACTCGTATAAGCGTTTGACTCCTGGCTACGAGGCCCCGGTTAATCTCGTCTACGGTATGCGAAATCGCTCAGCAGCTTGCCGAATTCCCATGATCTCCGAAAATCCCCGTGCCAAGCGAATTGAGTTTCGTCCACCAGATCCGATGTGCAATCCATACCTTTCATTCGCCGCATTGCTCATGGCGGGTCTCGACGGCATCAAGAATAAAATCGATCCAGGCGCCCCGATTGAGACCAATACCTATGTCGAAAGCGAAGGTCTTCCAACGGTTCCAAGTTCTCTGGATCAGTCACTTGCCGCCCTCAAAAAAGACCATGCCTTTCTTCTGGAGGGTGATGTCTTCACCAAAGATCTTCTCGATTCGTATATGGAAAAACTCGAAGACGACATCAATAACATCCGACTTCGTCCGCATCCAGCCGAGTTTATGATGTACTTCGATCAGTAGCCTGTGGTACCGC
>CAYHPV010000081.1:0-154 GCA_964358735.1 uncultured Candidatus Peribacteria bacterium
GGGTTGGGACGGGAGTAAGCAAAGTGCAAATACTCCCAGTCCCGGCATGTCACGGTTCCAAGGAGAGAAAAGTTCCTTAAGAGGGAACGATTCCAGTTGGAAACTCGTAGGTCAAATTGCTCGCAAGAGGCAAGACCTAGAGTGTGAATGCAGG
>CAYHPV010000081.1:164-4633 GCA_964358735.1 uncultured Candidatus Peribacteria bacterium
GCAGGGCGAGAAAGGGTGGAGCAAGAAGCTCGACACGCACATTCTCAATTTTTCCGGGGTTCACGTTTGGTAACGTGAGTAAACGTATCAGGGAGAGTCTTGGAAAGACGCTGCGACCCGATACGAATGAATCAAAAGTTGGACGGAACGAATCCGACCAACAGTGAGGGAACTCCGAAGAGTAACCCTCAAGATTCATTCTACAAGCTTAAAGGCGCTTGCAGGAGCCAAAATTCCGGGATGTATCAGAAAGAAACTCAAATCCTCACGATGCCGATACGACAAAGTGAGAAGTGAACTCAAGAAACCAAGAAGGTCTCAAGAGTTCGAAGTTCCAAGGGGGTGGAAGGCGTAAGTCGCCGACCAAAACCGCAAAGAACCCAGAGGTTCGGATACCAATCTCTCCAGACCAATGCAAGCATCAGTTGAAGAAATAAAAAACCTGTGAAATTCACAAAGTAGGTCTCTATGCTGCGAGCAGCGAGAGACCCTACCGATCATCAGGGTGGTACAAGAAGGTGTACCGGAAGGGAACACCAGGGTGCCCCACAGAGATGTGAAGCCTACATCAGTCGCTGGTGAAAGTCGTGAAACCTTCGGGAGCGGCGACATGGGCATATCGGCAGAGGACTCGCTGCGCGAGAGACGAACGTGATGACGAGATGTCAAAGAAACAGATAGGAGTCGATTATATAACCGAAAATACAAGAAGTCAAGGGCTCAGCTTCAAAATTCTCAAAAAACCCGTCAAAATTCCAAAGCTAAAGCTAAGCAGGCCAATCGTAGCGGAAAGTTCCCAAGGCTACAAGAAGATTTTTTAAATTCAGCTTCAAAGCAGCTTTACACCGCCGCCTCCAATTTCTCCAGAGTCCACTCCTCTACCTCTCGACCATTCACCGTAGCCACGAGTTTCCCGTCAGCCCGATCAGTAACAATCACGTCACGAGGCGCTCCTTTGAGCATGACATTTTTGAAAACCCATCTATTTTGAGCATGCTCATACTCAAGCGGGACCGAAGCCGCAAGAACAGGAGACGAAGAGCTTTTTTCTTTAACTTCATCAAGAATAAAATTTTTCGCCATATCTTTTAATTTTCCAACCTGCTCATGACGGGCCTGGTCTCCATCATCGAGCTTCACCGCGAGAGAACGGTCCTTGAGCTCATAGACATACTGAGGATTACTCAGCCGCTCATGTCGTGGAATCTTCGAGTGAAATTTGATACCATAAAAAGAGATCTGTTCATCTCGCATAATCGGGGTCGCGGCGGTCCCCTCGAACATTCTATTCGTATCTCGCTCCATCCGCTGAAGAAACTCACGTTTTTTTTCTGGAGAAAATGCATAATTCAGCGCATCCGTCGCGTCATCACGGTAGAGGGTCATGCACGTCTCAAGAAAGGTATAATTATGTCCCGGATCCCCGTTCATGCCAGGAACCTTTCCCTCCACGAAATCTCGTTCGAAATCACCATCCTCGCCGACACGCTTGCCCTGGGCATCTTTTCGCTCATCATGTCGCTTCACGAGCGCATCGACGAGTTGGAAGAGTCTCGCCCCCGAGATCTGACTTTCAGAGAGACCAAGAGACTGCGGATTGATGATCTTGTGACCACGACTCGATTTGTAGAATCCGTACACATGCGCCATCTGCTCATGTCCGAGGTGACCCATCGCCACAAGCTCCGGGGGATTACTGACATTGGCATAATCGGCAAGGGCCTGCATCTGCTCGGGAAGTTGTTTCTGGGCAGTAGGCAAATGACGAACACCCAAATCAGCAAGATGATCAACACCCGACTTGCCACTCGGACTAAAGTGCTGGATCAGGGCATTGCCTCCAAAGAGAGCGAAACCAGTAATCGCAAGCGGTTGGAGAATGGTGTTACCTTTATCGGACTTACAAATATGATTCAAAACAAAAAGTGCGGCACTTCCCCAGAGAAGAATCTCCGGCATGCTGGCACGAGAAACACTTTTATAGAGACTCGTCACACCCTCTTTGCCGATCTTATTTAGCCCATTTTCATTGAGCTCGCTAATCGCGGCCTTCGCCGTATCGATCTCCTGTTGTCGTTGACCCATACCATCAACAATCTTCAGAATCAAAGCCTTGGCCGACTCAAACGTAGCGGGATTCTCAGGATGACTCAGGGCACTCACGAGAACATCTCGATCATCACCCGCAGGAAAAAATTTCTCAATAGCCGGAATGGCTAATTTCGGATCGCGCTTCCATTCACTCGTATCAACCTTATGTTTATCAAAACTCTTCATCAGGTGAAGCGCTTTTTCAGGAGCCTCAAGTTCCTGCCTGAGGTTTTCGAGCCCTACACGCGCGTGCGCGTCACTGTATACAGGGGTTACTTTTGGAGCAGATGGTGGAGTTTCCGGTAATGGTGGAGTTGTGGCACTCATGGTTTATAGGTTACTAGAATTTTTAAGTTCGACAAGATCTTCGGTAAGTTCTCCTCTGAGCATTTCGAGAGCGCCGATGAGTTTTTCGCCAAAGTCGGGAATATGGTCAATAGCACTCGCCATGACCTGCATCTCATCCTGATCACTCAGCTCTTTTCCGTCCACATTGGTAAGGATTTTTTGAAATTCCTCTTCAGGAAGCTCTTGAATAATGAGGGCCATGAGCCGCTTGTCCACGCGATTGACGACGAGTTCACGAATCAGCGCTTTCTGTTCATCAGTCGTGTCGCCGAGTGGAAGCGCATGAACGACTTCATCGACGAATCGGTTGAGTATCTGTTCGAGGGTGAGATCTTGAGGTTTCATAGTTGAGAAATAAAGAATGAAGAATGAGAAAATATATTAATGCGCAGGTTTGCCACCACCGTGATCGTCACCATGTCCACTCTTGAAAAACGAGGGAACGGCAGACCAGTTTTTTTTACTCGTCGAGTAGTTCCACGCCTTCGCAAGGTTTGTCTCAGAAAACCACTTCGGAAATTTTTTCACCTTGCCCCATCCACTCACCACGGTTCTTCCCAGCCACGCAAACGGCCCCCGTCCCTTCACATTCTTCCACGTATTCACGACGTTTTGTCCGGCGCGGAGAGCGACGAGCTTGGCCCAGGTGCCGTAGCCCATATTCACTCCCTGTTCCTGCATCTCTTTTCGGACCTCTTGTAAATTAATTTCTCCAGAAAGAAATTTCGCCTGCACTCCTTGAATAACCTCATTTCTCTGGTTTTTCACAAACTTTTTATCGGTAATCGCACAAAACAGCGCCTCATCATTGATGCTATTTTTTGCATCGGCTTCTGCGGTATCAAATTTCAAAAGATCCTGTAACTTCGAATCAAAAGTTCCAGCTCGTTTTACAACTCCACGGAAATTATCCTCTTCGCGAATCACGCGAAGATTTCGGAGCATATCAAGAATGAGAGGAACATCCCGTTCACGTACGACTCGATTATTATATCCACTGAGGACACGCTCCATATGAGCAATAAGATGGGGGAGCGCCTGTGGATCGACATGCTTCGATGCCAACTCAGCACGCAACTCAGCACGGGTCATATTTGGTCGGAGCTGAAGTTTCACAAAAGGTTTTGTATCGGCTACTTGAAGGAATTGGAACGTCTGCAAAATTCTCTCAAAATCCGGAAGAAACTCAACTCGCTCTCCACGTCGTTGCGCATCGCGAGTCATGATCTGCATCCTCGCTCGATTCGCCGCAACCGTCGACGCATCTCGCGCCTCCGAAATCGCAAACCTCGCAAAGAGCGCCGCACGTGGTCGCTGTGCATTGATCTCCATCTGAGTGGGATGAGTCCCAGCCGGAAGTACACCGCCATGATCGACATCCGTTGTCAGATAACGAAGGTACACTCGATACAAAAGCTCACTCGGCGTAATCGCATGTTGTTCATGATGCTCCTCCTGAGTAGTATTTTTTGCCGTCGTAATCTGCGCATCCACATTGGTTTGAATGGCTTTCCAATCTCGAGAAAAAGCACCGGAGGTAATAGCTGTGATGGCAGCATTGAGGTTCGCGCCAGCAGGATCCATTTGTCCAATAAGTGTTTGAATCGCAGCGACTTGGGTGATCACATCAGGATGAATATGAACATGTCCATGATGGTCTCGATAAAAATCATTGATCTCATTTTGGAGATCAATAAGTGAATCGCGAAGACCATAGATCTGATTCTGTGCATCGTGATAAGTAGTTTGTGCTGGCTGAAGTTCAGTCCGAATCTGATCTCGTCGAGTAGTCGCGGCAGTGAGAGCTGTATTGAAATTACCCATAGCAGTTTCACTATCTCGAAGATTTGCCTGAAGCTCAGTTCGAGTTTGATCTCGCTGGGCAATGGCACGATTGAGAACTGCATTCAGATCTGCAAGTCGTGGATCATTCGGAGGATAAGCATGGTTTCGTATATCATTTTGCGCATCGCGTATAGCAGTTTCACTATCTCGAAGATTTGCCTGAAGCTCAGTTCGAGTTTGATCTC
>CAYHPV010000081.1:4733-5101 GCA_964358735.1 uncultured Candidatus Peribacteria bacterium
GCTGGGCAATGGCACGATTATGAGCTGTATTTAAATTACCCATAGTAGCATTAGCATCTCGAAGATCGGTCTCAAGAGTTTCAACCCGTCCGTGCAAATGACCAAGATGGTCATGTGGCGTCGGTCGTGATGCACTTCGAACTGTTTGCGCGCCACTGGTAATCGTAGAAATAAGGGGAACCATTTTTCCCTTCGACTCCTCAAGTTCAGCTACTGGCCGTTCGTGATTCGCATGGTGATCGCCAGGAATCGCATGACGAATAAAGGCTGCACGATCAAATTCTGCAGGATTGGCAGCACCCGCACCCACATCTCGCAGTAAAAATCTTATCGCAAAAACGAGTTCAGGGGAGTCTTGTGCCTCTGTC
>CAYHPV010000082.1:0-1148 GCA_964358735.1 uncultured Candidatus Peribacteria bacterium
AGCTTGTGGCTCGTACTTTTTCTAGTCTCCGAAATATAGCGAGGAGATTCACTGTTCAGTTGCGTGAACCCGAACACCTTGAGAATCTTTTTTTGGAATTACATAGTGCTCTGCAAGAACGTCGACATGATTTTGTTCGTACGAACCTGAATCTACCACTTTATTCTACCATTGAAACCGCCTTATTCGATGCTCAGAAAACGCTGAAATCCAGTCTACAATTTGGTCAGCAGCCTACTTCACCGTCTTCAGAATTTCATCTTGTTTACCTCTATCAGCAACTCGGTATTGCCCAGCAGCGTGATCTTTCTGTGCGCGTGATGGTTTTGGCTTCACGCCTGATGCCGCTCTTCACAAAGAATATGCAACTTGCTCTTGAAGAGGTGCTCACGAATGCTGAGGTGCCTTTTGCTACTGTTATTTCTGCTGAACAGCTTTCTGAGCTAAAGGCTTATTTTGATACCTATCAGCATGATATTTCAGCGGCCATTCGTATGTTTCCGCAAAGGACTGATTTTGGATTTCCACAGTTTGTGAAGGAGCTTCATTCTCAACTCAAAACGGTTCGATCTCAGCGAGTGTTTCCGCATTTTTCACCGGGTGTTCTTGCGATTCTTGATGAAAGTCTTATGGGATGGTCGATAGCTGGTATTTCTCAACTTCTGAATTTTGATCGATTTATCGAGGTGACCAATGATGTTCCTCAATCTTTTGATACGGCAACTATTGATCAGTTGCTTCGTCCTCAGGAAGCCAGTGCCGCCTATGTTCTTCGGAGTGAAGAAAAAAAACGGATAGAAGAACTTTTTGAAAATGATGCCAATGATGAGGTCATTATTGAGACGATTCATCGTGAATTTCATGGAGGCATTGCGTACGCAACGGTTCAGATACAGCGATATTTAAAAGAACTTGCTGTATCACGTACGATGAGGGAAAAGTCTGTGGATGAGGGTGAATTAGAGGCAGAGAACGTTCTTGGTGATGATGCACAGCCTAGTGTAGCAGATAAAAAAGAACCTTCTCAGCCCGTATGGAATCTTTCTCCAGAACTTCTTGCTCAAATTGATGAGGTTCTTGCGCTTGCCTGTGAGAAACTCGGCGCTGCTGGTGATAGTCAAAAAAGTCATCTGGGTCGTCGAATGAAT
>CAYHPV010000082.1:1158-5063 GCA_964358735.1 uncultured Candidatus Peribacteria bacterium
GCTTTGGTTACTTTTCTTGAAGAGGCGAAGGCTACTCAAAATCAAGCTCCAAATCAGGTGGAAGCCTTTGTTCATATGCTTGAGCAGTTTTGCCTTTCCGTGAACGATACTTCCATTTATCGCGAACGGCATAGTCTTTCTCTCCAGCTTGATCCCCATGATCTGGTTCGAATTTTTTCCGAGATGGTTCAAGTTGCCATGCGAGGTAGCCCTGAAGTAGACTGACCTCTTGGTGATGGGGTACGCTTACAGATGCAGTTGCAACAACAGTTGGTTTCTTTGCGTGCTGATCAGGAGGCGTGTCGCGCTCATTGTGAAGCTTCTCAGTTACGATACAATCAACTTCAGGGCGAAATTGATACCCTTTCTACTGAACAGCAATCTCTTTCTCAACAAAAGAGCGACCTTGATTCTCAATTTATTTCTCTTAGGGATTCGATGAATGCTGCAAATATCAATCAAATGCTGGCTGATCTCCAGAGCCTCGGTACTCAAGTCGCAACAATTTCTGCACGTCTCCAAGAGATTGACTCACTCCTCGATACTCAGTCGCGAGAAATGGCTGATGTTGCTCGTTCTCAAATAGCAAAACAGGCCGAACTGGAAAGTTTTGGTCCTAAGATTACTCGAGTTGTCGATTTGTTACAGGCCTTTCAGGATAATGTTGGCGCTATCGTGAAGGATTATGCAGATGTGTCTGCAGGATTGTGATTCCAATAGGGTACGGGAACATGCACACTCGCCTGCTGGCTCGTGTGTGCTGGTAGCACCAAGGAGGATCGAACTCCTATCTCCACCTTGAAAGGGTAGCGTCCTAACCATTAGACGATGGCGCCACATGAGCGTATTGAGGCTGGGGAAGTATAGGCATGGGTTGGAGGAAAGTCAATCGGTGAGCTTTAATAAAATAGCTTTGGGCGGTAGACGACGGTCAGGGTTCGAGGGTTCAAGGATGGTGTTTTTCCACGCAGGTTTTCTATGTTTTTGAGCGTCACTTCGTAGAATTGTTCTGGGGTTTCGGGGAGATTTTCCGTCTGAATAAAGAGGATTCTTCCGTTTTTAGCTATTTCCGTAGAGTGGACTTTTATCTCTTCATTTCCACCTTTTTTTATTACTTTGATATTTTCTGGTTTGATTTGTGCGATTGGCTCGTGGAATCGGACCTCAATTCTCTGGGGACCGGTGATTTCGTGAAAAAAAATTCGTGGGCCATCATCACGAACTTTTGTCTCGATGACATAGGTATAATCTTTGCTGCTGCCTTGCATGAAGGCTACATGATCTCGAATGGTGAGATCTTTGTTTTCGCTTGAAATGGTAAAATATTCTGGATATTTTATTGTTTCCATTATAATTTCTTCCCGCACTCCGGATTGCGCTATGTATTTGAATGTATAAGTATTATTTTTAGATTCCGTCTCTTTTTTTGCGCTGAGTTCGTATTCGATTATTATCGTGGTTTTTTCTCCCGGCGGTAGTAGATTATCAAATCCGAGTATTGTATATTCTTTGTGATTTTCCTGGTTGCTGATCTTTGATTCTTTGATTCGAATATTTTCTGCATCAGGCGGTATATAGATGGAAAGGTGAGATTGATAGGTTCCGGAGAGGGGATAGCTGTAGCCCCCTGCATGCATGAGCTCAATCTGTACTCTCGCTGATATTTTACCCTTATCGTTGATATTGATGTCACGGGAGATGACCCGGCGGATGTATCGATTCGATTTGATTCCTAGATAATTATTGTCGATCACCGAGAGAGAATCCCTGTAGCCTGCGAATGAAAATGAGGTATTTTTTTCTTCACCTCTTTCTTTCAGCCAGACCTGTATGTCTTTTGCCGCTATGCCATCCGCGATGAGCTTTTTGAGAGATAGCCATTTCCACCACTGGAAGATGCTTTTTTTGATAATCATTTTCCAGATATTTTTAATAATTCCTTTTCGATTTTCCAGTGCTTTTTTATTATGAAGATCAATATTTGAGACGGTTGTTGATAGGTAATAAAAAAGACTACTGCTATTAATTATTTTTCCGTCATATGTGATCTCTCCGCTGAGCCGGAGTAGATCTTCAATAATCTGATAGTTAATAGCCATCACTCCTCCCACATCAAATTCTTGGTATGTTTTGTTGTAAAGTTTTGCGATGAGCTCGCCTGTTTTACTAAAATCTGGATTGTAATTTCCATCTCGCAGCTGCACGGTTTTTACCTTGAGAAGTCGCTTCATGGCTTCCGGTGGTCCAATAATTTCGTCATGAATGAGATCTTCATTCACACTTAAAAATCTTATATTTAGCGCATATCTTCCTACCGTTATATCAGCCACATGCGTGATGTACCCTCCTGTACTGCGAAGTTCATTGCTGTTTTGCAAGAGAACGAGATAATGTTTTTTTTCTCCAGAGAAGAGCTGTAAAAATATTTTTCGTAGAGTTTTGAGTATCATGCGCGTTTTGTTATATTCAACATGGTCACTATTTTTTTCTCCGCATAGCCCTGATAGAGTTTTTCATTCACGTAAATATTTGTTTCTGGAAGCTTACACTGCATGGCTCGAAGATACCATTCTATGGCTTTTTTACTCTGCTTTTCCTGTTTTGATATATCTCCGAGAAGTAAATATGGTTCAATAAAATTTGGCTGTATTTTTATGGCTTTTTTATACCATTTTTCTGCTTCCGGTATATCCCCGAGACACTGACAGCATATTCCTGCCTGTACACATGCTCGGTGCTGAACATCGGGTTTTTCTTTTTCAAAACGTATGTACTTTCTGTACCATTCCAGAGCTTTTTTGTAGTTTCCAATTTGCTGGTTGTCCTGCGCAAGGAAGAAAAAATATCTTGGTTCTTTTTCCCCTTGCTTGGTCTCTTTTTCGAGGATTTCTATTTTTTTCTTGAAATTTTTTTGAAATACTTCGTGAGGAGTTGTATGGATAATATCATATTCTAAACGGAGCGTTGACCCTTTCTTTTCTTTGGTAATGTCGAGATATTCGTGAACAGCTAGCTTATATTCGAGGTTCAATTCTTTTTTCCATATGGTTGCTTTGTACGCCTTATAGGTGTTGTTTTTATCATCTGATTGCACGTGTGGCAATAGAATGATTTTTGTATTTTTTTTCACTATCTCTAGTTTTTTTCTCAGTATCTCTACGTCACGCTTCTTCATGCTCTCGTCTGCATCGATCATCATTATCCATTCTGTTCTTGCTTTCGAGAGCGCGAAATTTCTTGCTTCAGAAAAATTATCATTCCAGGGGAAGTCATATATGGTTGCACCCATTTTTTTTGCTATTTTTTTTGTGGTGTCGCTTGATCCCGTGTCTATGATTACGGATTCCGTGTAGAGATCTTTGAATACGCGAAGACAGTGAGCAATGTTTCTTGCTTCATTCTTTACGATGAGACAGAGAGTGAGATTCATATACTTATCCTTGCATCTGTGCCCTGGCTAGTTACCGGCATCAACACCGAAGCAGCTGCTTGCATCAACTCCAAAACATCCACCTGCACTTCCTGAAAGTTTCCTATCGATGATATTTGGAGTTGCGTCAGCACTGATTGACTCTTCATCTTCTGGTGTATCTGAACATTTACTGCATCCTGCTGACATAAGTGCCTGTGCGGCGAGAGCAATTGCCATGGTTCCTGCTTTGACGGCAGCTAAAACTCTCATGGCTGACTTTTTATCTGGAGTTGAAGAAAGATTTTCTTTTGTATCTGGAGCTGAATTTGGAGCTGTTCTCATGGTTTGATAGTTAGGATGTGGTCGAATTTTACTATTTTTTATTAATATTGCAATAGCTTGAATATGCCTTTTTCAGCTTTATTACCTTTTTTCCTGACTTTTTTTGCTCGTCACAAACCGTTTTGAGTCGGGTTGGGCCATATCCTGTACT
>CAYHPV010000083.1:0-5046 GCA_964358735.1 uncultured Candidatus Peribacteria bacterium
TGCAACATTATGTTCGAGCAACCGATAAAAGTTCACGCGCCACCGCACGATCATCCCACGCTCGCCTCTCACCATAGACCATTTGAATAGGCTCCGCCCCTTTTCCGGCGATAAGCACGATGTCCCCTTCACAAGCCAAAGCGAGCGCCAGCCGTATCGCCTCATACCGCCGTGGAATTTTCCAGTACCGATCACCCTCTTTTCGAGAAATCCCGCCATCCACCATTGAGATAATTTCCCACTCATCTTCTTCATACGGGTCGTCATCCGTAATAATCAGATAATCCACATGCTCATCGAGAATCTTTCCCATCACCGGACGCTTCGCCTTATCCCGTCCCCCGCCCGTCGCCCCAAACACCGTGATTAACTTCCCTTTTCCCGAGACAATACCCTTATACATTTTCACAATATTCTCAACCGCATCGATATTATGTGCATAATCCACGACCACATGAAACGGCTGCCCGCAATCAATCAGCTCATATCGGCCAGCCACCGGCTCGACGTGAGAAAGCGCCCGCGCGATAATTTCCAAAGAAACTCCCTGACTCACCGCCACTGTAGCCGCAGCAAGCACATTGGAAACATTCGGTAAACCCGGCAGAGCGACGTTCACCGAAACTTTCTGATCACCATGATGGAATAAAAACGTCGTCCCAACCGGCCCCAAAACAATATCACTCGCAAAACAGCTCCCTTTTTCTAAACCATAACTTAAAGCAAGATCCGCAGGAAACGCATGAAAATAGTCAAAGTGCCGATCATCGTGATTACTGATAGCCACCTTCCTCGCACCCGATTTCTTCATTCCGCGCATCAATCCTTCAAAAAGCAAACCCTTCGCCTGTAAATAATTATCAAATCCGCCATGGTACTCGATATGATCGCCCGTCACATTGGTCACGAGCACGACATCAAAGTCCACCCCCCACGTTCTCGACTGCAAGAGCGCATGCGACGTCACCTCAAGAATCGCATACTCGCACTCCGCCTTCACGAGCCTCTTCAAAAATTTCTGAATAAAAAACGCACTCTGCGTCGACATCTTCGTCTCATTCATCCAGACCTCACCTCCCATCTGAAAATTCACCGTCGAGGCCATCCCCACCTTAGCGCCATGCTCCGTGAGAATCTTCGCAATCAGATTCACCACCGTCGTCTTCCCATTCGTCCCCGTCACCCCAATCACTTTCAGTTTCCGTGCCGGAAACCCATAATACACCGCCGCGATAACCGCCATCATTTTATGATAGAAAAGGAGGAGTGGGCTCGTGGTCGAGAAGAGTGGCCGGAGCAGATCTTTGAGAAACATGGGAACAGTATAGAGGATGTACAGGCACAAACAAATAGCTTTACCTGTACTCTCAAATAGCTTTATCTCTACTTTTTCTTGCATTCTGAGAGAGAGAGTAAATTAAAACCTTATCATTTAGTTTAAAATCTATGGAAGCAAGAAGAGATACCGTACTCACGGTCACACAGAGAGAGCACTGGGCTGATTTCATTGAAAAAGGCATAGGAAGATTAGAGCCAAAAATAATCGTGAGACGCGCAACAACAAAAGAAAGTGCTCTCGCGATAATCGCTCAAGATGTAGAAAGCTTACAAGCCGTTATTTCAGAACGAAGCTTAACGGGAACAGTAGGAAACGAAGGCGCAGAAATAACCAAAGCTGCCATAGACGCAGGAGTCCCGCATGCTGCCATACTCTCAGCAGACCCGGAAGACGTTCATCCAAATGAAGGTGTAGAAGTTTGGTTCAAGGGACATCCGTTTGATGAGAAGCTCCGATCATTCTTGAATCTCTAGGTAGGCAATACATTTTCAACAGATGGCGTTTGGGCGCGCACGTCTTTTATTTCAGAAAAGGGTCGCTATGTGCCCCTATTCCAGAATAAATTACCGTCCCGGGAAGGAATCATGACTTCCATACATCTGAAAAAATATGGTTAAATCACACTTCACCTCGAAAAACACCCTTTTTGAAGCTCCAATTTTTCCCGGGAAAAGATTTCTATATTGCAATATTTCTTCATAAGTCAAACTCGCGCTCTTACATTGCTTTTAAATCTTCTTTTCATTACGCTCAAACTAATAAAAGCACTATATATGAATAATCTTGAACAAGAAATACAGCAAATCAGAGAAAGAAATCTTCGTGTCGAGACCGACAAAGCGTGGGAGACGAGCTGGACAAGGCGACTTATCATTCTTGTGCTCACATACATCGTAATGGTGATTTTCTTTTATTTTGCGGATATTCAAAGGCCATTTGTGAATGCGATAGTACCTGCCCTAGCATTCGTCCTCTCAACAATTTCAATTCCAATGTTTAAAGAATCATGGCTCAAAAAAATTCACAAAAACAGTAAGCCCGAGAAAAGATTTTAATTTTGAAATATTTTCCCATGTGTCAAAAGCCCCTCCTTCCCTCCTCTCTATCTGCTTTTTTCTCATTCATATATTCTACGTTATCGTGGACAGAAGCCACGAAATCTTTAAGGGGTCTATCGTCAAGGGAAGCAGCATCAAGAGCTTGGATAAAAGCATCCAACCGTCTCGCTTTATCCCTGAAGACATCTTTAGCTTGACGAACTTTATCTATTTCTCCACCTATATCATCATACTCTTTATCACCAGATTTTTTCCCCAAACTCTCTGCCTCTATAAGTTCTCTTATCCATTGCGATTCCTCTTGATTGAGCGCCTGAAAATCCGTTTCTGCTTTTGTCATCGCTTCACGCAATAATCTTTTCAGATCCGAAACCATCAGATCCGGACGAATTTCCCTAACCGAGTTTGCGACATACAATTGGCCAATAACTTCGTCGTCTAGATAGTTCATCAATGTATTATTGGAGAAAATATCATCTATTGCATAAAAAGCATTTACTCGAGCAGCATCCCGTTTTGCTTGTACGTTACGTCTTGCCTGCATGATCTGTTGATATCCTTCCGGATCCACTCTTCGTATGGCTTGTAAATTTCGTAAATCTGGTCTCCATCCTCCTAAATGTTCGTATTCTGGTGGTTGGCTAGCATCCATATATTTGAGTTAATGGTAAACGAAAACCTGAGGGAATTATAAAATATTTATTGAAAATTAGCAAGCATTCTGTAAGGGAAAGGACCCATCCCTTCCTCCTAAAGCTCCCCGCCAAAATACCTCTCTCTGGCCTCCTGTTCGTCTTTTTTCATCTGCTCAACCAGCGCTTCGAGACCGTCGAATGTCATGACGTCGCGGAGTTTTCCGAGAACTTCGATGTTTAATTCCTCTACCTCTAATCCTTCGGGAAACTTCAAAAAATACACCTCGCAAAAAATATCCTCGCGGCCAACGGTGGGTTTGGGACCGTAGTGCATGAGGGCAGGGTGCGCAACATCAGAGCCATACATCATCACCTGAACCGCATACACTCCATGCGCAAGCTCGGGGCGGACATCAATATTACAGGTTGGAAAACCAAGTCCTTTTCCCAGCCCCATCCCTTTCACAACTTTTCCAGAAAAACGCATAGAAAAAACATGATAAAAATTCTCACGCCGTATAGCGAAGTCGCGCAATAATGCCCGCAATCATCCAGAACTGGAGGGCGAGATCATTTTTCCAGATGGGAGTGTCGACGAGGCCGTGCACAAGAATGGCAAGGAGCATCGTGGCACAAATCACCCCGAGACGCTTGCGGCCATCATCGGTAGAAATCCGAAACACAATAGAAAAAAGCATGGCAATAAGCCACAAAAATGAGACAAGTCCGAGCAAACCGGCGGACAGCCAGAACATGAGAAAAATATTGTGCGGGTGAAGCATCTCTTTTTCGTAGGGCTCTTTCTGAAGAATCTCAGGAGCACGCGTGAGATACTCGCGCTCAAAACGGCCAGGCCCGATGCCAAAAACCGGATCTTCGCCAATCAATTCAGCGGAAACTTTCCAGACCTCCAGGCGCACAGAAGAAGATGACTGGCTTTTAATATTAAACATCTGCTGGAATTTTCCAGGATCACCCGTGACAAAAAAGAGGCTCAAAACGACAAAAAGCACGACGACAAAACCACTGAATTTCAGATACGATCCTTTGGTTTTCATCTTCCACGGAGAAAAAAACCAGTGATAGATGCTATAGACAAAAAGGGCTACAAAAAGCCCAAGAAAAGCCCCAAACGAACGGGTAAGATAGAGGGCGAAAAGAATCACAGAACCGGCGAAGAAATATCGAATCAGACTCGGATAGGAAACTCTCTGTTCAACTCGAAAAACTTTCATAAACATACCCACAATACCGGTATGCACTTTTGGAATGCAGAGAAGGTGCCAGAGCCGCAAAACAATAAAAATAATCGCCGGCATGATGTAGAGCGCGAGATAGTTGGCCGACATAAACGGTCCAGAGACGCGTCCATCAGGAGTCTGATAGGCATCAAAGACAAATTGCAAAATACCCCAAATGCTCAGGAGCAGGGCAGAAATCGTGTACCACTCGAGACAGCGGCGAACACTTTTAAGCCCAGGAAGGACATGAATGACGAGGTAAAAATAGAGAATGGGAGCGACAAACCAGCTCTTCAAGATACCAAGTACTTCGCGCTGCGAAGCCCGATCAGGAACAACAAAAAGAGAAATCACGAGAGAAAGAGCAAGAAGCATCACGGGAATCCAGAGAAGCGAAGCCTTCATGCGCGGCCTCACAAAATCACGAACTCGAGACCAGAGGGGGGTATGACGACGCAATCCAAGCACATACTGCTTGATAATATGCGCAAAAAAACTGACGAAAATAAGTGACTCAACGAGAGTAAAAGGAATCCCGTACACCGAAAATTTCACGAGATAAAACGGGAAAAAAAGCGGCATCAACATAACAGACGCCACCGGCCATCCCCAGGTGGCTGCGCCCCACAAAAACCCAATAATCAGAGGCACCGTGAGTTGATCGAGAAATGGAATAGGAATCATAATCGGAGAAATTATACCTTATGAGCAATCGCAACCGACCACCAGATCAAATCTTCTATCGATCGAGCTCAATAACCCCATAACTCCCA
>CAYHPV010000084.1:0-5031 GCA_964358735.1 uncultured Candidatus Peribacteria bacterium
AATTTTATTCTTTAACTACCGGCCGAGAAATTGCGTTAGAAGTTTGAACTCAGCAACCATCTACAGACCACTGGTCTCTTTTTCAATAATCTCCTCAATCTGTGTCACGATCTTTGGCACCTGACCAAACTCGCTCGCCACCTGATAATGACAAATATTCATCTGGGAAACTTCGCGCTGCGCGCTCTCCATACGACGGGCAATCTCCTCTTCAGGAAGTGGACCGCGCTTCAGGATCCGCTCCCGAAGTTCACTCAAATCCTGCACCAATAAAAAAATACCAACCAAATCTTCACCTGGCAAAAGAGAACGCACCGACTTGTAGCCCTGAATATCAATTTCCCTCACAACAATTTTACCCTCTCGCAAGGCCGCCAAAATAGGCTCCTTCAAAATCCCATAATAATGGTCTTTATGAACTTCAGCCCACTCCAGAAACCTCCCTTCCTCAATCCACTGCCGAAACTGCTCCTTTTCGATATAGTGATAGACCTCACCCTCCTTCTCGCCTGGCCTCGGATCTCGGGTGGTACAAGAAACGGGGAAAACGTACTCCGGATGCCTCTTTTTAAGCTGAATAATGGCACTTCCCTTGCCGGAGCCAGAGGGGCCGACAATGAGAAAAAGTTTGCCTTTTGAGGGAATGTGAGTGGTCATAGGGTAAACGGAGTATACCAGCCCAAAGCGCTTGAAGAAAGTGGCAAAAAATGGTACAATACTCAGATTTGATTCTAAACAAATCAACTCATGTTCCTTAACACTCCTTACTTTTTGATTATAGGCCGTGACGTGGCCTGACCCCTCACAAAAAAACAAAAAAACCCGTCTTCTCATGAAAATAATATCAAGAGAGACACCAAAAACAAAAACAAAACAGATGAAGGTGAAACTCATCTTAAAATAAAGCACCGAAGAAAGGTAAGGACACAAAAGAACATTACTCCGATTCGCGGAGCATAGAAGGCATATCGTCATGATGCACCTCTATGTACCAACAACATTATCGGTTCACCTGCGCAAGAAATATTGCGACAGATGGGAACGACAATGAAGAAGGTCTAAGGGCACTTGTTCATCTATTATCTAGGAGAACAAGTGCTCTTTTAAAATGCGGGATCAGGACACGCATTCGCGTGTCTGGCTAGAACGGCAAATCCTCAATACTAATCTCCTCCTCAAGATCAGGACTCTTTTGGCCGGCCACAGCGTCATCGGAACTCTTCACGGCACTATGTTCTCGCGGAGCCTCACTATACGACTCACCGGTAGGCGCGCCAGTTTTTTTATCGAGCATAATCATATTGTCGAGAACAATCTCAACACGCATTCGCTTGGTACCATCTTGCGCTTCCCACTCTCGACTCTGGATGCGTCCCTCCGCAAAAATTTTGCTCCCCTTTCGCACATACTGGGCGCAGATCTCACCAAGCTTCCTCCAGGCAACGAGGTTATGAAACTCGGCCTTATCTTGGCGCTGACCGCTCGCATCCTTCCAAGAAAAGTTCGTCGCGATACTAAACGTTGCGACGGTAGCACCACCGGGAATCTGACGAACTTCAGGATCTTTGGTGACATTACCAATCAGCTGCACACGATTCAATGACATGCTCATAAAAAAAGTTTAAGGAGTAATAACGTAGAGGAACTGTAGCAAAAGGAAACCCGAAAATCAAAATATTCGCGATAAAAAGAAGAGGAATGGTTGTTACATCGAGATATTGTTTATCCTGAGGGCTGGATCCTGATAGGAGATTGCTCCTTTTCAGCCTGCTCAAAGCGAAAAACCGTGTAGCCAGCGAAGAAACTGACGAGTATACTACCGACAATACAGGCTACAAGCAGCCAAACTTCGAAGACACGAATCCGTATGAGTACATATCTTTTTATCCTGGGAAGAAAACCATTACTGTCACTGGCAGAGATCATAAGCACGTGGGGTGAAAAATGTATAAAGAGTTTCGAGGGAGAAATGGCGGTGGTAGAACTTTCTGACGAGGATCCTCTCGTGAGGGATCTGCAGGTTACGCTGAGCCAGATGGGCGGAACCATGAAGATTTGCAAGATCTATAAGGTGTGGGACAAAGATCCCGGGATTGAGGAATTAATCGAGAAGTCATACGACGGAGTACACTCGCGAATTATGGGATTAAAAAAGGTACTCTGTGGAGTCAGTACCTACAATCTAGCACAGGAACAGAAAGAACTTCCTACAAATTTCTTAAAAGTTTTTAAAAAATATCTGACAGAGCTTGGGTACTCGAGCCGATATTTAAATAAATCGAATGAGAATCTGAGTAGTGCGGCCGCACTCGATGAAGATATTATCCATAAAGGGGTAGAGTTTAATTTTGCCTCAATAGAAGGAACATTCTATGGGGCTTTTACGGTAGCCGCTCAAGACTTCCGGCTCTACGCCAAACGTGACTATCATAAACCCTACCGCGACAATCAAGCCGGCATGCTTCCACCGAAACTCGCGCAGGTGATGGTGAATATGGGGGTGGGGGTGGAAAAAAATACGGAGAAAAACGCAAAAAAAAATAATGCCCTAAATATTGCAATGCTTTATGACCCATTCTGCGGCAGTGGCACGATCCTCATGGAGTCGCTTCTCTCCGGAATAAACTGCGCGGGCTCGGACATCCGCTTCGAAACCGTCGATGGCGCCCAGACAAACTGTGACTGGATTCAAAAAGAGTGGCCAGCGACCAAGCACAACACCTACGAGACCTTCGAGCAAGACATTACCTCGATGAATCCGCAGGCAATAAGCCAAAAATATAACCCAACGATGATCGTCTCAGAAAGTTTTCTCGGACCTTTTTTCAAGAAAAAACCAACACGCGAAGAGATGGAAAAAATTCAAAAAAATCTCGGCGATCTGTATAAAAAAGCCATACAAAAACTGGCCGCGCTGAAGATTCCTATCGTGCTCGCGATCGCGGCCCACAAGCATGGGGGCGAATACATATGGAATACCGCCATCGAAACCGCCATTCAGGAGAACCATCTCAAGCACGCCAGCGTCATTCCCAACTGGATCCTCAAGCGCTTCACGCCGGAAGAAGCGTTGGCCAAAGGCTACGCCGTCGACCGCCGCACCCTCGTATACGACCGCGACGACCAGATGGTAGCGAGAGAGATTTTTATACTGATACCCGAAAAAATCTAAAGCTGGAATTCATGTTGAACTCTAGCCTTACATTCGCTATAGTTCCCCTGCAAATTTCCCATTGTTCCTTTTCATTTCGTTCCCTGATAGCTCAGCGGTAGAGCAACCGGCTGTTAACCGGTAGGTCGTTGGTTCGAATCCAACTCGGGGAGCCAGATAAAAAATCAAAAAATGCCACCATCATTTCGCGACGCGGTGTATGCCATCGTCAAAAAAATTCCAAAGGGCCAAACGCTGAGCTACAAAAAAGTAGCCATGACAGCAGGTCGCCCACGGGCTTTCCGTGCCGTAGGAAATATTCTCAATAAAAATTACGACCCATCGATCCCCTGTCATCGAGTCATTCGTTCTGATGGAAAAACGGGTGGGTATAACAGAGGCGCCGCGAAAAAAATCGCTATCTTGCAGGACGAAAGTCGCAGTGATTGTAAATAACATTAGGCCCCCATCGGGTGTTTCTCGGCAAGAAGAATAATTTCACGAAGGACATCCAGATCAATGTCTTCAACTTTTTTGAATCGAATGCAGCTCTTACCGATACTCGCTTTCGGAAGCTGCTTCTTATACTGCTCGGCGATATATTTACCATCCTTCACGCCACACACATACATGGAAATATAATTTTTCTGGCTTGCCAAAAGAATAACCGACCACTCTCCTTCGCGACCACTGGGGTATGCATAATGATATTTTCCGTACCCAATCATCCCCGCCATAATAAGTGGCTTGAGCTTCGGAACGGTTTTTTTAATAAAAGCATGGAGTTTTTTGATCTGCGAACGACGAGGCTTCTGAATCAAAGAAATATACTCAGTCGGCGTCTTGGCGGCAGTTGATTTGAACATATTCATAGAGTCATCATACCACTATCTTTAAAAGTAAAAAAAAATTATAATCGAAGAAATTTTCACCATGATCACCGCCATCCTCATTATCATTCTGATCTTGAACCTCGCCGTCCTCATCACCTTTGGGGCGATGGTCTGGGGTGGTGCGCCGTATGTGCCATCACGCAGTACTTCCGTAGAAAAAATGATGACGCTCGCCAATATACAGGCGGGTGAAAAAGCAGCTGATCTCGGCTCAGGCGATGGTCGCGTCGTGATCGCCATGGCCCAACAAGGAGCGGAGGCACATGGATTTGAAAATAACCCCGTACTGGTTTTTGTCGCTCGAAGAAACATCAGAAAAGCGGGACTCACGGGAAAAGCATTCATTCACTGGAAAAATTTCTGGAACGCCGATTTTTCAAATTTCAATGTTATATCAGTCTACGCGATGCCCTACATCATGGGTCGCCTCCATCGGAAAATGAAAAGGGAAATGAAGCACGGATCGCGTATCATCTCAAACGCCTTTGAATTTAAACATGAAATTCCTATAAAAAAAGAAAAAGGAGTATATCTCTATGAAATTTCCAAATGATGAAACACGGCAGCACAACAAGATATTCTATCATTGGCTTAGTGCTTATTATTTTTCTTGCGATACTCATTGCGAAGACACAAACCAAGACTGAAATATCAAAAATTCAAACTCCTGAAATCTCTCCGCTGAGACCTCAATCATCCGTCCACGTCCCCATCCTCATGTATCATTACATCCGTGAAGTTGACCCTCGCAAAGATTATTTGGGAGCTGATCTCTCTGTTTCATCAAAAAAATTCGAAGAACAACTCGCCTGGTTACAAAAAAATAACTACACCACGATAACACTCGATGATATCGTATCGGCCTGGGAAACTGACATACCTCTGCCAAAAAAACCAGTCATCCTTACCTTCTACGACGGGTACGATGATTTTTTTAGCACTGCCTATCCCCTCCTCCAGAAATACAGCACAAAAGCAACGGCCTAT
>CAYHPV010000085.1:0-4959 GCA_964358735.1 uncultured Candidatus Peribacteria bacterium
GATGTACTCTGGGCGCATCTTTAAGAGGAGATTCAGCATCATGGAGGCGAAGCCGTAAATCGCGTTTGTTGGCTGGCCGCTGCTCGAGGCGAGGAGTGGAATCGCATGAAAAGCGCGGTGGATAATGGCGTTTCCGTCAATGATGAGAAGCTTCTGCTTTTGGTCAGCCATATTGTGTGGTTACGTCAAGGGTGTGTGGTAGAGTTTTTGGCTTGTTTCTGCTATACTTATCAGAAATCTCAAAAAAACCCTCTCAGATTATGGCAGCTCCGAAGGATTTCTCCAAACTCTTTGATACGAAAAAAGTTTACCGACAAAAGTATGCTGAAGGAGCGGCTGCCAGTTCAGCTCTTGGTTCAGCGCTACCTTTTTCCCATCATGTTCCGGTGGTTGGATATTGTCTTGATCTTGATGACTCCGAGGCGATTGAGCTGGCCCAGAGTGCGCTTGATGGGATTGTCGCTCTCGATTTTCCACTCATTGTTTTTGCGAGTGGTGGTTCTGGGGGGCATGGTGGGGCGAAAAAAATTCCATTTTTGGCCCGTGATGGTGTGCGAGTCGTGACTCCGAGTGATCCGCACTACGAAGATCTTTGGCGGGCATGTGATGTGGCGTACTGTTTTTCACCTGCTGATGTATATCGTGGATATGCGGCTGGAGTGGTGCCGCTTGTGGCACGAAGTCTACGCGCTGGAGCGGAGGACTATGATCCTCTGAATGAAAAAGGGAATGCGTTTATTTACCGAGATATGAATGCGTGGCACATGACTTCCGCGCTTGTTCGAGCTGCGGAAACGTATAAGTTTCCGTTTGATTGGAAGTGTATTGTGAAGAATGCGAAGTAATCATCGTAATCCACCCGATGATCCGGACCTTCCAATGGAGGTGACGGTGTCGAGGATTTCGGAGAAGTTGATGTACTCGATGACGTTGATACCGAGGGCTTTGCCGACGGTGGCGACGATGACGACGGCGAGAATGGTAATAATCAGGCCGATAATGGCGTAGCGGATGGTGCCGACGGCGGTGTTGATTTTTTCTTCACTGCCTCCCGAGAGAATAAATGAAATACCTCCGATGAAAATAAAAATCACCGAGAGGAGACCGGCGATAATGATCGCGTAGGCGAGGCCACGATTAATAATTTCCAGAATATCGTAATTTCTGGCCGCATCAATAATGCTTGGAGCGTCGGAATCCATATCAAATTATGATGAAAGAATATGCGCTTCCTAGCATACTACGCTTCCATCGGTTCTGCAATTTTCAGGTTTACGCGCTCGTTGGAGCGTGAGCCGACCATGCGGAGCAGGACGCGAAGAGACTTGGCGGTCTGTCCGCTCTTTCCAATAATCTTCCCCATATCGTCTTTGTGCACCGTCAGGGTGATCAATACCCCCATATCATCAACACTGCGTGTTACGACGACAGCATCGGGATTTTCGACGATTTGTTTGACGATATACTCGACAAAGTCGCGATCGGCGCCTTGGGTGTTATCTGACATAGCGAAGAGGTAATGGGTATAAGGGGGATTAGGTACGGGATCGGGAACAGCTGCTTCGCTACGCTACGCAGTGGCTACAGGAGCCGGAGTGGCATCGGCTTTGGCACCTTCCTTCTTCGACTTTAGCTTCTTGTCGCGTGGTCCAATGAACTTATCCATATTGGCAAATCCATTCTTTTTGAGGAGACTGGCGACGGAATCTGATGGACGAGCCCCATTTTTGATCCACTTTTCAATACCTTCCTTGTCAATTTTTACGAGTTTTGGCTGTTTGGATGGGTGATAGAATCCAAGGATTTTCAGCGCATCACGCTTTGGGCTTGATGTTTTTTCCTGAACAATAAGACGAAAACTTGGTTGCGTGTTTTTTCCAATACGGGAGAGACGAATGACGAGCACGGGTTTCTTGGGGTAAAAAATAAAAAATGAGAGTTTCTCCTGATTCTGATGGCAGGAGCAGCTTCATTGTACGAGAACGTCGCGCAAGGTCAAGCCAATTTTAGGGATTCTCGAGTGATTGAAGCTGTTGCAGCTCGGTCTTGATCTTCTTAATCACCTCTTCTCCATACTTCGCATTTACTTCGGCGATGATTTTTGCCTGACGATTGATCACTTCATTGGCCCAGACGGAGTCGGGGACTTCTATGGTGAGCGTGTTGTTTTTGAAGTGCTTGGCGGTGAGAAGACTTTCCGTGTCTTCTGGAAAAATCGCTGGTTTTATCTCGGCAAACTTCGCACAGATCATGGAGCCCTCCACGACATGCTGCATATTGTGCTTATTGATCGCTTTTTTGAGGAGCTCTTGGAATGGGGAGAACATGATGGAATGCTAGTTGAAACTATTGAAAGACGCAATCGGGAACAACTGCTCCGCTACGCTACGCAGCCAGATATACTTCCAGCGTCTCTTTGGCCATGGTTTCCCAGCTGAATTTTTTGACGTGTTCGGTGCCGTTTGCGATCAATTTTTTTCGAACATCATTATTCACACAGGCGGTGTGAAGTTTTTCGGCGATATCGGATGGATCATACGGATCAAAAAACAGTGCGTTTTCTTCTCCGCAGATTTCTGGAAGACATGAGGTTTTTGCTACGACGACGGGGACACCACACTTCATCGCTTCGAGAGGAGAGAGACCAAAACCTTCGTAGAGAGAGGGGAGGGTGTAGACGTGCGCCGCGCTGTAGAGATTGATGAGATCTTTTTCTTCGACCATCCCGGTAAAATGTATATCTTCTTCATATCCGCTTTCCTTTGCGGTTCTCTGTACTTCTGGATAGAGCGGGTCCTCTCGTCCGGTGATGACGAGCTGCATTTCTTCCTGATATTTTTCTTTGAGAATCTCAAATGCCTTGATCAGCGAGACGAGATTTTTGTGACTTCGCCAAACACCGGTGTAGAGAATGTATGGTTTGGTAATATTGAATTTCTTTTTTGTTTGCGCGAGTGCTGTCTCACTGGTGTTCGCCTTGAAGTCTTCATCGACGCCTTCGTAGATCACGTGGATTTTTTCTCCACTTAGGCCGAGCATTTTTTGCAGGTCGCGAGCCGTGTAGTTGGAGACGCAAATAATTTTTGAGGCGTTACGCGTGCTTGATTTAAGGACGAGTTTGTAGGCGGCGCGGTGGAACGGCGAGCGCATTTTATTTCCAGGAAAAAAAGAGAGGGTCAGATCGTGAATGGTCACGATTGATTTTTTTTTGTACAAAATCGGCGCGTTGAAGTGCGTGAAGTGCATCAGGTCGAGTTTTGCCTGATACAGTTTTCTGAGAAACAACGTCTGTTCAGCAAGCGAATAGTGCTTTGCCGAAGCGTTTATTTTCGTGAAGCGTTTATTTGGAAGTTTGAAATTGGTATACTCCGGTTCATTGAAAAAAAGCACGTACTCATTTTTCGTGTCGATTGTTGCGAGATTGCGCACCAGCTCAAAAACATATCTCCCAATTCCGGTAAATTTGGAAGAGTACATCCGACAATCGATGCCGATACGAGCCATGGGGGAAGATTATTTTTCTGCGCCTTTCACCACCTTTGCTTTCTGGAGTGTTCGTCTTCGAAGCGTTGGATTATATCGCTGTCTTGTGAGATCTTTCACCTTCTCCTTCTTGATTTTGAACGGAGATGACTGGAGACCTGTTTCCGAGCAGTTCCAAACAGCGACGACGGTTTTTGCTTTTGCCATATGAGTAGATTAAGAGCCTCCGTACTTTAGACGATTTTGGCCAAAAAGCAAGAGGAAATCTTGACTCTGGAGTTTGTTTATGTTTTTATTGTATCTACGATTTTTTTTCTTGGCTATGAATGATGGTGCGCCTGAATCTTTCTCCGTCTCCGTAAAGCCGGGTCTCAATGACCCGCTGAGTATTGAACAAGTGGAGGATATCCTCGCCCCCGATGGGCTCTTTTTTGGGGCTGAGGCCGTAGAGCGTCTCGTTGGGCTCCCTGTCCCTTCTCATCATCTTGATCGCATTTGTCCAAAAACATACACTCGTAAGCGAGCTCTTCTCGCAAAGGACCACAAACGAGCTCTCGTCCTTTTTGTCTCGAAGTTGCCGAATGGTACTGCTACTGGAGTCTCTCTCACTCCGCTTCGTCTCCACCAGTTTTTTTTAAAACATCAGAAAGGTGATGTTTTTGACTTTGGCCCCAGCGGTGCTCTTGATCGAGCATTATATGAATTTTTAAGAAATTATCAGCAGTCACCCAATTTTGAGTGGCGAGAAATCACATCACTCCCTGTTCCTGGAACGATTTCCCATACGGCACTTCGGTCTCTTGATAGCCTCGCGCTCTATAGTGTCGAGACGACTTTCTCATCTGCAGAAGATATCCTTCCTCTCTATGTCGCCGCCCTGCGGGAATACGATCAGGCTCGTGACATGCTGGAATGTGAATTTACTGATGACCTTTGTGTGACTCCCTATGGCCATACCTTTATTGATCATGTTTCTCGGCTTGCTCTGACTCGCTTGTTTATCCCTACATTCTCACAACTTTTTTATACGATGACCCTCTGTCGTGCTGCGGGTGCTCCTTTCCCGCCCGATCCTCTTGTTACCTCAACGCTCGATGCTTCTCACCAAATTCTTTCAGTGTCGCAAACTGCGAAGGGAGTCCTTCCTGTCCTTACCTCACCTCTGGGATTGCCGCGAGGCGCCGGAATGGCATTTTCTCAGAAGCTCATTTAGATCTTGTCAATTTGTGGAGTTGTCTCTATGATGGTTGGGCTTTTCGCGGAGTCGTAGCTCAGCTGGTTAGAGCGCCACACTGTCACTGTGGAGGTCGCGGGTTCGAGTCCCGTCGATTCCGCCAGCAGACAATTCGAAGAATTGTCCTGGTTTCCGGATTTTCTCAGCTTTGAATTTTCAAGGCTCAGCTTTGGCGTGCCTTTGCGTATATTGTTAAGATTGCAGCAATTGCCGTCACATTTCCCGTTTCAGAAAAAGAGATA
>CAYHPV010000086.1:0-4956 GCA_964358735.1 uncultured Candidatus Peribacteria bacterium
CGAAGGTATGATTGAAAGTTGTGGCGAGATCGCGGGTCATTTCAACGTGCTGCTTTTGATCTTGGCCAACCGGTACGAGATCCGGCTTATATAGTAGGATATCGGCGGCTTGAAGGATTGGATAATTGAAGAGTCCGACTGAGGTTTCCTTTTTTTTCTTTTCCTGGGCATCTTTCCAGGCGTGGGCACGCTCGAGGAGTCCCATGGGCGTCACGCTACTCAGGATCCATGCGAGTTCGGTGTGATCTGAAATATCACTCTGTTTGAAAAAAGTGACTTTTTCCGGGTCGAGCCCGAGGCTTAGGTAGGTGAGTGCTACGTCTCGAGTCATTTCTTCGAGCTTTTTTGCATCTCTGACGGTAGTGAGCGCATGGAGATCGGCGATAAAAAAGAAGCACTCGTAATTATCACTTTGCTGCATCTCGATGTGCTGCTTGATTGCTCCCAGATAATTTCCGAGATGGATTGCCCCGCTTGGCTGGATTCCCGAAAGGACTCGTTTTTTCATGGTGGTACTATATAAGATACGGTGAGTCTATGTCCAGGCTCACATCCGGCATGCTGCGAATGACGCTCATCATTTTTTCCGTGTCTCGACCCCGAATAACGAGATAATATTTGTCACGGTGGCCGATATTTTTTTTCGCGAGCTCGATACTGAGTTCTGGCTCGGTTTTTTTAATATAGTCGAGTGTTTTTTCGAGACTCGTTTTTGCGCTTATATTTCCGTGCTCACGCAATGTTGAAGTGAGGATCATAATTTTGCTATACGGTGGATAGTGCAGCATTTTTCGACTCTTGAGCTCCCCCTCGTACCAGTCTGTGAGCCGATTTTCGCGGTAGCATGTGAGGAGTGGATTATCCGGCGTGTGTGTCTGTAGTAATAAAATTCCTTTTGGTTTCAAAAAAGTCTGCATGTCTTGCAGATGGTGGAGTGTTTTTTCTCCACTCATGAAGTGAGGCGTGGTCAGTCCGGTGTCTATGTCGAGAGCTGCTACGACTGGTACGGCCGGTATTGGTGCGCCGCTGTAGAGTAGTGGCGTGGTGATAAGAATATCTATCTCACCCTGCGCAAAATTTTTCAATATTTTTTTCTGTTCACTCGGTGTTTTTGCCCGATCTTTTCCGTAGATCGCGATACGTGCCTTTGGAAAATGTTCTTGCAAAAGTGCTACCAGTTTTTCCTGTCCAAGCCCGACCATTTTCATTGAGACGCCGCCGCATCGCGGACAGGCATCCGGCATTGGTTCTATGACCTCGCCCGCGATACATGCCATCACCTGGCCCTGCGTGGCGTGGCGCTGCACGATGAGATTTCTTTGGCACTTATGGCACTTTGGAATGTAGCCACAGTCGCGACACAGGAGACACGAAGACTCTCCTCGTTTATTCAGAAAGAGAATCGCCTGTGATGTGTGTTTGAGAGTGGCTGTGAGAATATTGAGAAGATCTTCGCTCAATGGTGAAAAGTTTCCTCCTTTTCTTTCACTTCGCATATCAATGATTTTGAACTGGGTGTCATCGCGTCGGGTCGGTACTGGTACCGCGAGTTTTTTTTCCTCGATTTTGTGCCAAAGTGGGAGCGAGATGCTTGATCCAATACCATGTAGATCTGCACCCGTGAGTTTCTGCATGATATATGCGAGATCGCGTGTATGAAATTTCGGTCGCTGATCTTCTTTGTGGCCGATGCTGTGTTCATTCATCATAATGATGGCCCTGAGGTCTCTGAATGGTGCGAGGAGGAGACTTCGTGATCCATAGATGATTCGGTGTTTTCCTTCAAAAACTTCTTTCCAGAGTATGGCTTTTTGCTTTGGTGTTTTTGCGGCGTGGTAGTTGAGTGCGTCGTGTTTTTGCTGGAGTGCCGTGGTCCACCATGGTTCGATCGCGATTTCCGGTGCGATGATAGCTACCTGTCCTTCTGGATATTTTTCGAGCACTTCTTCGAGATATTTTTCCAACTCTTCTTTTTTCTGCGTGATCGATATGAAAATTTCCCCTTTTGCTGGTGTGAATTTTTCTGAAGAATTTTTTATTGCTAGTGCTTCGATTATGCTCTCTGCCGCCCCTTTATCTTCCCGCAGATATGTCGGAAAAAGATGCCGTGCGATGATTGACTTCGCCGTGTGATATTTTTTGAGAGAATATCCAGTAACTCAACACGCCACACGGACAGCAGCTCGGGGTGAAGTATTTTTTCTATGGGCCGAATGGTACCTGGCACATTTTTTTTGTTCGTGATTTCTAGGATAATTCCGCGGACCGATTTTTTTCTGAGTGGTACCTGGACGAGCGCACCAGCGCTTATCTTCATTCCCTCTGGAATTTGATAGGTGAGTGTGTCACTATTCAGTCCCGTTTTTTGAAAAAGGAGTACCTGTGCAAACATGATGGTATCATAGCGGAGTTACCCTCCAGTTACTCTTGACTTATTCTCTATAAATGGTATTATCTCAACTCTTCTTATGAAACCTCTGAAATCTATGAAAACTCTTACCCCCCGCCAGCTTTGTGACTACGCCCTTGATGGGAACTTTGAAGCTGCTTTTGAGGTGTTTGAGCACGCAGGCCCGACTGGTCTCCGCGAGTTTCTTGGTCTTGGCGAAGCTGGTGACGAAGCTTACCAACAAGTCTACCATGTTCTGATCTGTGATTATCAATTTCTCCTCCTCCTTGCCAAAAAATACCCGGTCGCTCTTCGCGAGATTATCCAGAATCACAGCTCCGAATTTTTCCGTGAGATTTTCCAGATCAGCTCACCTGATTTTGATGCCGCCTGGGAGCAGATTCTCGATGAACTTTTTCAGGGCTATATGAAAGATGTTTTTCATAATCGTCGAAGGAGTCATATCGGGACCTTTTTCGTCAATCTTCGCACACTTCTGCGCGGGGAACTTGGGTTGTAACTTGGTGGAGATACCCCTACTATTAGGCCGAGTGCAAACTTCGCAGTTTCAACCTTGTGAACATGAGCGCGTTTTTCAGCATATCGAGTTTTATGATCAGCAGCCCGCAGATAATAATTCCCATACTGACGATGTGTAAGGCGCTTAATTTTTCGCCGAGAAAAAAGTGTGCGTAGGTGACGCCGATAATTGGAGAGGTGAGGGTGAAAAGGGCGTTATTCGTGATGCTCGTATTTTCCAGTGCGTAGTAGTGAAGCATATAGGTGAAAATAATACCGATGAGTGCGTAGGCCGCCAGGATATGAATGTGCTGGGCGAGTCGTCCGATATTGGCTAATTCCTGCGGTGAAACGATGAGAAGTACCGCACCGATAATGAGCGTGGCCATCGTGGTTCGATAGGCGACGAGGGTCGTGATATTTTCGTTGTGGACGTAGCGTTTGAAGACGAGGGTTCCCAGTCCGTAGCTCAGTGCCGAGAGGATAATGAGATAATCGCCGTTATTAAACGTGAACCCTTCGGTGAATCCTTTGGTTGCGAGCATGAGTACTCCGAAAAACATGCACGACATTCCGGTGATCAAGGATTTGGTAAATGTTTCTTTGAGAAAAATAACGCCGAGAATACTGAGGAATAGGGGATTGACGTTGACGAGGAGGCTGGTGTTGATGGCGCTGGTATTGGCGAGGCCATGCAGAAAGAGAATCGGTCCGATTCCTCCGGTAAGAATTGCCGAAATGGTAATGGAGATGAGTTCATGTTTTTCTATCGTTCGGACATTCTGAATAAATGTCTTTGCGCCGACGTACAAAAAGAGCATCAAGAATGCGGCAAGATTTTCGACGAAGGCCACGAGGAGGGGAGTCGAGGTGGTGAGGAGTATTTTTCCAAAAATCACATCGGTTCTCGCGGTAAATTTCGAGAGAATGGCCGCGATGGGGCCAAGCGTACTTGGCTCTTTGAACTGTTCGAGGTTTGTAAACATCTGGTAATTTTAGCATATTTTGGCTTTTTGAGCAAGACTGAGGCTTGCAAAAATCCCTACTTCGTGGTATCATTATCCAAAGTAATAACAAAAACAAAACACTTCATGGTTGATTTCTCATCCATCCAAAACGAACAACTTCGCACCCTCGCCATGAGCTCACCCGCTATTGCGACGCTCGCTGATGTGGAGAAGGGGGAGATGATTCAAAGACTTGCCAGCCTTCCATCTGACCGACAAAATCTTGTTGTTCAGCTTTTCGTGCAGGAGCAAGAAGATAGAAAGGTTCTTGATGAGCAGCAGGCCAAAGAGCTTGCGCAAGCTTCTCTTGATGTAGATAAAGCGGTTTCTGATATTAAAAATGCCGAAAAAGATTACGATGCGGCGATCCGAAAACTTCTTGAGGCTCAGTCTTCCCAGGAAGATGCTCAGCGCTCCGAATTACTTCTTCAGCAATTACAAACTTTATAATTTAATTTTTTTCTATGCGACATCTTATCAATTTTTTTCATTCTTCCACGTTTCGATATCCGAGAGTTGTGTTTCTTGAAGGTGGAAAGAGTGAGAAGCCACAACTCACCAAGGATCAGTATACTACGGCGCCTCCTACCAATATGTCAGAAGAGCCGATCATGGATACGATGGATCGTATGGAAAAAATGCGAAAGGATGCTGCTTCTGACCCAAAAAAAGCTGAGGTAGCTAAAAGTGTTGCCCCAAAACTTGCTCAGGCTACGAGTGTTTTTGATGCCTTTAAGGCTTTGGGTGAAAAACATCTTGCAGCTGCAAAAGAAGCTGCGACAAAGGTTTTGGGTAAAGTTAAGGAGGTGGCGGCAGCGCCAGTTCCTGGCAGTAAGGAGAATCCTATCGATCTTGGAACTGTTGCGATCAATGTTCCCAAGGGTAGTCCAGGTAATCCTATCGATCTTGGAACTGTTGCTATCCGAGCTCGATCTGAAAAAAGTGGTCCTGCCTATGCACTTGATGCTTCTGGAAAACTCACCTTGAATGATAAAAATACTCGCCTGACTGATATCGATGGGTTTAAAAAAGTTCCTGATG
>CAYHPV010000087.1:0-4902 GCA_964358735.1 uncultured Candidatus Peribacteria bacterium
CAAAACCACTGTTTGACCTGTTCTTTATTCGCAAAACGCGCCATCCACACCAAACCGGCCACAAAACCGAACAAAAGGAGCAAAACAAAGAGCATGTGAAAATGCATGCCCACAGCAGAAAGACTAGTGGCGGAACTATAACCGTACATCATGGCGTAGGGGTTAGATGTGCCATCAGATTAAACCCCTTGCCGTTCCCCGTCAATTTACGTATAGTCCCTCTGCGGGGTAGAGCAGTGGCAGCTCGCAAGGCTCATAACCTTGAGGTCGTTGGTTCGAATCCAACCCCCGCAACCACAGAAATTTTTGGTTCACAAAAATTTCCTCTCTGGTTCGCGCATCCCGTATTCCTCCCCCGCACCCCATGCCCTTTTTTGTCTATATCCTCCGCTGCAACGACGACACCCTCTACGTCGGCTCTACCACCGACCTCGAGCGTCGCCTCCACCAACACAACCACCTCAAATCCGGCGCCCACTACACCAAAATCCGCCGTCCGGTTTCCCTCGTCTATTCCAAAAAACACAAAACGCTTCGTGAGGCTAAACAAGGCGAATACCAACTCAAATGCCTAACTCGTGAAGAAAAGCTCGCACTGATTCTGAAACCAAAAAAGCCAAAAAATGGTGGCAGGAGTGGGAGTTGAACCCACGACCAACGGCTTATGAGTCCGCTGCTCTACCACTGAGCTACCCTGCCAAGGGTCAAACCAAACCAAATAAGAGGCAAATTTATAACAGGAGCAGCATAAAACCTAAGGCACGAAATGTCAATGCTCAACGAGCTTTATCGACAGCCTTCACCGTATGATCCGTCTCAAAGAAAAATTTCCACCACTTTCGCGGATTGGAGAGAGAGTAGTACTTCGAAAGTTTCTCAGAATCACCAAAGCCGTTACCATCATCCACCACCGGCTGCTTCAATAAATCATCCGAAACAATGATGACCTCCTCGCCAGGATTCACGAGTCCCAGGTCCTGTTTAGCAATTTTTTCAATAGTCTGAGTTGAAGAAAAGTACAAAAGATCCTCGGCCGCTTTTCGATTATCCCGTTCAATTTTTTCATTGATCGCCTGAAAATTCTTGATGTGATAATCCACCTGATAATTTTTATAAATGTAGCTCGTAAGGGCATAGAGAAGGTAGGAGACAAGTAAAAATTCTCCAATGAGGACGAGCTTCGTCGTTCGTGATGCATGATGGAACTCAAATCGCATGGCCACAGAGTATCATATCTTGTGAAACCAAGCCAAATCGAGTACCCTACATCTACACCTATGAAGAAAAAAATATTCGCCATCGGCGCAGGAGGAAGCGGCATGAGCGGCCTCATCCGTCTTTTGAAAAGCCAGGGCCACATCGTACTTGGTTCCGATCAGAGTCGTTCAGAAAAAGTAGAGGCCCTGAGAAAAGAGGGGATCAGTATTTACTCAGAACATCAGGCAAAAAATATCACGCCCGACATTCACGAGGTCATCTATTCGCAAGCCATTCCCGAAACCAATCCAGAACTTCAGCAAGCGCTCAAGCTTGGTATTGAAGTATTGTCGTACCCCGAGGCTCTCGGAAAATATACCAGCGACAAGCGACGAGTATGTATCGCAGGGACACACGGGAAAACCACCACGACCGCGATGATTGCAGCTTGTTTGATTGTCGGAGGAAAAGACCCAACCGTCGTCGTAGGCGCGGATGTAAAAGAGCTCGACGGCAAAAATGAGCGACTCGGCAGATCCGAACTCGCCGTCCTGGAAACCTGCGAATACAAGAAATCATTTCTGGACATTCCACCTGACATCCTCGTCATCACCAACATCGACTTCGACCACATCGATTACTACAAAAATCAGAAAAATTATGATGACGCCTTTGTCGAATACATGAATATGGTCCCAAAAGACGGAGCCATTTTTTATATGAGAGACGACATGAGAATGAAGCGCCTCCTCATGAAAGTCAAAGGCACGATTATCAAGCCAATATCGATGGAGCCACTCGTAAAGCTCTCTATTCCCGGTGAACACAACCGTCGCAACGCCTCGCTCGCCTACAACGTCGCCAGATATCTCAAAGTATCTGACAACAACGCCAAAGAAGCCCTCAGCGAGTTCTCAGGAACCAAGCGACGCCTCGAGTACAAAGGCACCGTCAAAACAGGTAACAAGGAAACAAAAGTCTACGACGACTACGGCCACCACCCAACCGAAATCAAAGCCACCCTCAGCGCCCTCCGCGAGCTCTACCCAACCGAAAAAATTCTCACCATTTTCCAGCCCCACCAGTTCAGCCGAACGACGGCCTTCCTCAAAGAATTCACCCGCGCCTTCACCCAAACCGACGCCGTCATCATCCCCAACATCTACGAAGCCCGCGACACCACCGCCGACAAAGACGCCATGTCCCTCGAAAAACTCGTCGCCGAAATCGGCAAGCATCACGAGAATGTCACGGCCGGAAACTCTATCCAAGAAACCATCGACACCACCAAAAAACTCCTCGGTCAGTACGACGTGGTGATCACCATGGGAGCAGGGGATGTGTTCAAGGTGGCAAATGCGCTGGTGGACGAATAATTTGTCGTTTGAATGTGACAATAGTCTTCCCCGGGACGGTATTTTATTCTAGAATTACCATATATATTATGGCTTTTCTGAAATAAATGACATTATCGCGCAGAACTGACTTACCAATTTGCTTCACCACACGAGAATTTTTTTCTCTATTCAAGGAACCTGAACGAACTCTAAAGGGCCGAATTGAGCAAGCCCTCAAGAAGAATACGTTTCTTCAACTCAAAAAAGGCCTCTACCTACTCAGTGACATCTACCTCCACGAACCCGACAAAACTCAGCTCACGGAATATATCGCCTCCCAGATCTACTCACCTTCATACCTAAGTTTGGAATATGTTCTAGAAAAACACGGCCTCCTACTACCAAGCTCCGATCGTCCTATTACCTGCATCACAACCAAAACAACTCGCGCCTTCACCAATCTCATCGGAACTTTCAGCTACTCAAACATAAAATCTGCCATTTTCTTTAGTTTCGAAGAGCGCACGTACCAGGGACAAACATATCATGTAGCAACAAAAGCCAAGGCATTATTTGATTACCTCTACCTGAAATCGGATATGCCTCGGAGAAATGAAAAACACATAAAACATTGGCTCACGCAAGAATCCGGTATTCAATGGGCAAATTTTTCCCAAGAAGATTACAAAGACTTCGACAGTTATGTCTGGAAATCGAACTCGTTCAAGATGATGAAAATTTTGCGGATCTTCGACCAACATATTAATAAGAAAAAAATCGACGCAGATTTTGATGCGTGGGCAAAGAAGTTACTAGGAAAATAGCTTAAAAACGCATAATTTGCGCCCAAATACTTGCATTATTTGAAATATAATGTATAATAATAAAAAAGCATTTATGAATAATGAACATGAGAAACAAACCTGGAGAACCTGAAGCATCAGATAGACCAATTAAAAAGGAGCCACTTAAAAGCTCCGATCCACGAATGCAAGAAATTTTTGCTTGCATGATTTCAAGAGAACTTCTTGCAAAGATTCAAGCCTCTGGAGCAAGAATACTTTCAGGGAAGGAAGATATGAAGGTTCTAGCTGAGCTGGAGGTATTTGGACTCACAAATTTTTTAAGCCGATTAAATATATATCCTGAATGTGATATCGATATCGATGCAATTCATAATATCGATGATCTTATATTAAAAATTGCAGAAGAGGATCAGGTGAAATTACGAAGGGCACTTGTAACTCTCAGTGATATTTTAGGAGCCAAAAAAGAAGATCCAGTTCCAGAAGATCCAACGTTAACATACAAAGACATCATCCCAAAAAATTCAGGAGATTCACTAGAAAAAGCACTCTTGATGAAGATAATCAAAATAAGACTGGAGAAGTTCGAAGCCTAGACCCTCTTCCACATCACCCCATCCGGTGTGTCCTCCAGAACAATACCTCGCGCTTTCAACATATCTCGAATCTCATCAGACCGCGCAAAATCACGCGCTTTTCTCGCCGCCTCACGTTCCTGAATGAGCGCATCAATCTCAGGATCAACCTCGCGATCATCATCAGGCGCAACCCCCAGCACGCTATCAACTCGACCCATCCAATCACGTACGAGCTGGACATCACGACCCGACAGGAGTTTTTTTTGCATGGCATCATTCATATCAGTCACGACTCGAAACACGACACCCAGCGCACCCGAGACATCAAAGTCATTGTCCATAAAGATCTGAAAGGCCTTTTCCTCTTCCTCCAAACGCCCAGCAACTTCAATCTCAGCGTCACCTGGCTTATAGTGGCCGAGAAGCCCTAAAAACTGATCAATTCGCGCCAATCCACCTTTCGCCTGCTCCAGAAGATCAGCGGAAAAATCCAACGGCGATCGATAGTGCGTCAGCAAGTACAAAAAGCGAATAACCCGTCCTGGATAACTTTTGAAGGACTCGCGCAACGTAATAAAATTATTCAACGACTTCGACATTTTTTCTTTATCGATATTCACAAATCCATTGTGCATCCAGTACCGTGCAAATGGCTCACCGTAGGCAAGTTCGCTCTGGGCAATTTCACACTCGTGATGGGGGAAGGTCAGATCGAGGCCACCACCGTGGATATCGATCGGCTGGCCAAGAACCGTCTTCACCATAGCGGAACACTCGATGTGCCAGCCCGGACGACCGCGTCCCCACGGAGAATCCCACGCCGGTTCACCAGGCTTCTCGAACTTCCACAACACAAAATCCTGTTGCTGTCGTTTTTCATCCTTCACCGCAACTCGCGCACCTGCCTGGAGCTCCTCAAGATTCTGACCAGACAACTTTCCATACCCATCAAAGCGCGAAACATCGAAATAGACGCCATCCCCA
>CAYHPV010000088.1:0-4888 GCA_964358735.1 uncultured Candidatus Peribacteria bacterium
TCATGGTCCTGCCGAACTTCGGCAATGAGCGCGAGCATTTTTTCCGCCGCCTCTGGGTCTGCACAGAAAAGAAGATTCTCGCGAATACTCTCCTGATGGAATTTTTCTGCCTGTATGTTTCCCACCTGCACGGTGTGGCCAATGATATAAGTTCCCATTGGTGCGAGCAATTTTTTCGCTACGGCACCGGCAATGACTCGACATATGGTCTCTCTTCCTGATGATCGTCCGCCGCCCCGGTGATCGCGTACGCCGTACTTCAGCGCATAGGTTTCATCGGCGTGACCTGGACGATAGACATCTTTCAGTGCATCATAGTCACTTGAGCGATGATCACTGTTTCGTACGAGAAATGCTAGGGGAGCGCCCGTTGTTTTTCCTTCGAAAAGACCGCCGAGGAGTTCGACGATATCTTTTTCTTTGCGCGACGTGCTGATGGTGTTGTCCTGAGGTTTTCTCCGATCCACCTCTTGCTGTACTTCTTCTAATGAAATTTCTACTCCCGCTGGACATCCATCAATAACCACACCAAGAGATGGTCCATGGGACTCGCCCCACGTTGTGACCTTCAAAAGTGTGCCAAATGTATTTCCTGGCATGGAGCTGGAAAAAAATTACGCTGCTTACGCCGCTTACTCTGCTGCTGGGGCATCCTCGTCAGCATCTTTTGACTTCTTCGACTTTTTTGTCGCTGTTGTCGCCTTCTTATCAGCGGTGGCTTTCTGTCGTGCTCGGAACTTCTCAACACGTCCAGCGGTGTCGACGAGACGCTGTTTTCCGGTGTAAAATGGGTGACAGTTTGAGCAAAGTTCTGTTTTGAGCTCTTTTTTCGTTGATCCGGCTGTTACCGTGTGTCCACAGGCGCAGCTGATGGTGATGTCTTTGAAGTAGTTTGGGTGGATAGCAGTTTTCATAAGAGTGAAAAAATGATGAATATTTAGCTTTGTTTACCGTGATCATCATCGCTTTTCAGCTTTGAGTCTCGTTTTCTAGCTCTGGTACTATAGTAAAAGAGTCCGATAAGCGCAAGAGCAATTGCAGTCACGAGCCAGCCACCTTGCGCCAGGAGCACTGAAGCCGTACCGTAGAAGTTCCATTTTTTCGCAACCGTCTCTCCATTATTGTCTGTCACCTGAAGCTCGATTTCGTGGGTTCCGGTCTCCGTTATCGGCACCTCTCTTCGAACTCCTTCGTACACTTTTTGGTTATCGATTTTCCAGACAACTTTGCTGATTTTTCCATCGGGATCGATGCTTGGTGTTGCGTCGAGCAGGAGCGTATTTCCATTTCCGACCTGAACGATCAGTGGTGTGCCGCTGTTTCCAGCCTGTGGGCCTCTATTATTTGGAAAGGCATCTTGTGCGTTTGGCACTCCGTCACCGTCAATGTCTGGATCTTTGTTATCACCAACTCCATTTTTGTTGGTATCTTTTGACTCCATAATATCTTTTGGAAACAGATCTTTTTTGTCTGGCACCTTGTCTCCATCCGTATCTTTCAAGACAGGATTCGTGCCTAGCTGCCCCTCTTTGTCATTTGGAATTCCATCTCCATCGATGTCCGGGTCGGCATTATCTCCCACGCCATCTCCATCCGTGTCTTTTGACTCTTTGGGATCGAAAGGAAATGCATCCTGTGCATCTGGGACACCATCGTTATCGTCATCGGAATCGGCGTTATCGCCAATACCGTCTCCATCCGTGTCTTTTGATTCTTTGGGATTTCTCGGAAAAGCGTCGTTACTGTTCGAAATGCCGTCACCATCCACATCGGTATCTTCACTATCGCTCACCCCATCATGATCGAGATCAGCAATGACGTTGATCGTTACTTTATAGGTGTTGTTTCCTGAGTTGTCTCCTGATTGCCACGGCATGATCGCCACGAGGATCGTTTGTTCACCTGCCTGCGGAGTCCAGTCGACGAAGACATCATCGGTTTTTCCTCCAAACACCGAGATTGGCTGATCGGTTCCAATCTGCTTCCCCTCAGATTGATTGGTAAATCTTACGGTTCCGTAGAGATCGTCTTTACTATTACTCTTTACTGTTGCATAAATGCGCGTTTTTCTTCCTTCTGTTACCGGTTGCGGAGCGAATTGAATACTGCTCGGAAGTAACTCAAGATCTCCCGCTGCTGCAAGAGCGGTAAGAGGAAGAATAAGCGCTCCAATGATAATGGAAAGAAGGGGGATCGCGCGACGTTTCATGGTCGTATGATATCACTTTTCTGCTTTGCTGTACAAAATTTTCTATTCTATTTGCGTCTGTGCTTTTTCTTCTACTGATTCCGTGATTTCGGTTTCGGGAACTTCAGCATAGAGCGTCGACATCGAGGCGACCATATCTTTTTCGTCCATGCGCATCAGGTAGACTCCCTGTGTGGCGCGTCCCTTTGATGGAATTTGTTTCAAGTTCACGCGAATGACCTGGCCGGCTTTTGAGATGAGCAAGAGGTCTTCGTTGGTATCTTCGTTGATGACGCGTGCTCCGATGATGTGACCTGTTCGCTCCGTGACGTTTGCCGTTTTTACGCCTGATCCGCCGCGTTTCTGCAGTCGATACTCTTCCATGTTTGTTGATTTTCCGAGGCCATTTTCCATAATAACGAGGAGCTCTGCCGTGAGTTTATTTTGAATTACGTCCATTTCAACCACGTGATCACTGTCTTTGAGTGAAATACCTCGCACGCCCATCGATGCGCGACCCATTGGGCGAACATCACTTTCGTTGAATCTGATTGATTTTCCATTTCGTGTCACGATCACCGCCTCCTGTCCTTTTTTGGTTTCACGAACCCACTCGAGTGAGTCTCCGTCGCGCAGTTTGATGGCGATGAGTCCGGTCTTGCGAACATTGTCAAAGTCTTTGAGTTCGGTTTTTTTCACGTGGCCCTTCTTGGTTGCCATAAAGAGGAAGTCTCCTTTTATGCCGGTTCCCGCGGTAAACATGGCGGTCACAAATTCATTATCTTTGAGTTGAAGGAGATTGACGATGGCTTGTCCACGTGCGGTTCTTGATGCGACGGGAATGTCGTAGACGGGAATTTTGAAGACGCGTCCGGTGTTGGTGAAGAGCATAATTTCGTCGTGCGTCATGGCGCTTCGTACGATTTTGATCTCATCTTCTTCTTTCGTTGTCGCTCCGATGATACCTTTTCCTCCTCGATTTTGTGCACGGAAGGTCGAAGGCGGCATTCGCTTGATGTAATTTTCCTGTGTGAGAACGACGATCATTGCCTCGTTTGGAATCGTATCTTTCTGTGAAATCTGACCAACGGCCTCGGCGACGATCTTTGTTTTTCGTTCCGTGGCGTATTTTTCTTTCATTTCGGCGAGCTCCTTTTTGATAATTTTCACCACCTTTTTTTCATCTTTCAAAATACCTTCGAGCTCTTCGATCAGAGCGAGCAGTTCTTTGTACTCCTGTTCGATTTTCTTTCGTTCCAGGCCGGCGAGCGTCTGGAGACGCATCTCAAGAATGGCTTTTGCTTGCCTATCACTGAGAGAGAACTTCTTCATCAACTGTGCGTGAGCCTCTTCTTTTGTCTCTGATTTTCTGATGGTAGCGATGACCGCGTCGATGTTGTCGAGCGCAATTTTTAAGCCCTCCAAAATATGCACTCGATCCTGTGCCACTCGAAGATCAAACTGAGTTCGTCGCACGATCACGACTTTTCGGTGTTTGATAAACTCTTCGAGGACCTGCTTGAGCTCTAGGAGACGCGGCTGGACGGTATCGACGAGCGCGATCATATTCATATTGAATGATGACTGCATTGGCGTGAGCTTGAAGAGCTGATTGAGGATTTTTTTCGGATAGGAGTCTTTTTTGAGTTCGATAACGACTCGAATGCCTTCTCGATTTGACTCATCGCGGATGTCACTAATGCCAATGACTTTTTTATCTCTTACGAGGTCGGCGATTTTTTCGACGAGCGTTTTTTTATTTACCTGATAGGGAATTTCCGTGATGATAATCGCAAATTTTCCGCCTTTTCGTTCTTCAATTTCTGCCACAGCGCGCATCACGATACCTCCACGTCCCGTCATGTAGGCAGTTTTTATCGCACTGATATCATAGATAATGCCTCCGGTTGGAAAATCTGGACCTTTTATAAATTGCATCAAATCCTCAATCGTTGCCTCACTATTATCCGCGAGGTGAATAATAGCGTCGATGAGTTCGCCGAGATTATGTGGCGGGATGGATGTGGCCATACCGACCGCGATTCCCGTGCTTCCGTTGAGAAGGAGTTGGGGAATTTTTGTCGGAAGGACCATCGGCTCTTTTAATTTTCCATCATAGTTTGGCTGCCACTCTACGGTATCTTTTTCCAGATCGGCGAGAATTTCCTCAGTAATTTTTTCCATTTTTGCCTCGGTATAACGCATCGCGGCCGCGCTATCGCCATCGATCGAGCCAAAGTTACCCTGACCACGGATGAGGGTGTCACGCATCGCGAAGTCCTGTGCCATACGAACGAGTGCTTCGTACACCGAGCTGTCGCCGTGTGGATGATACTTACCCAGCACCTCACCGACGATACGCGCGGATTTCACATATCCCGCACCTGCCGAGAGTCCGAGCTCATGCATCGCGTAGAGAATTCTTCGATGTACTGGCTTCAAACCATCACGAACATCGGGAAGGGCACGTGCGACGATGACGCTCATCGCATACGAAAGATAGCTCTCCTCCATTTCGGTGGAAATTTCCTGTTTGATCGCTTCTCGGTCCGTCGAGATTATCTGTTGCTCGCCGAGCTCCTCTTTTTTCCTTTCTGGTTTGTCTGATTTCTTTGATTTGTCTGCCATTTTGAGGGATTTTTTTCTAAAAATACCTGCGACACTTTAGCACAAGGTTCAGGTATTGGAAAGGGGATAATG
>CAYHPV010000089.1:0-4845 GCA_964358735.1 uncultured Candidatus Peribacteria bacterium
CAAAACCAGTTCCAGTCTGCCGAATTCCAAGTGTAGACGGTGTACTCCAGGTTCGAAGTGCGGCATTGGCACCCGTCACGGCAATTTCAAATGTTCAGGCTTCCACCGAGGCAGGAACGTTGGGGAAATTTCTTATCAAGGACGGTCAGGTCATTGAGATGCCAGTATATTGCGTCAATACCTTTAAGGGTGGAAAAGAGACATCGATCCCAGACAGCGCAGCAAGAACATTAATTGTTCAAAATCTCACAGCCACTACGGTGAATGGAAGTACCGTAAAATACAACGTATACACACGTGAGGGGCAGAATGATTTTATCCAGCTTGCACTGAAGGGGCCACAAAATAAGGCTGATGGTCCAGCACGATATCATGTAGTTTTTCAAACACCGACTCAGCAAGAGGCCTTAGACGTCCAGGTCGCCTACAGCGAACACGAAGCGGAGCAAGACAAAGGAATCGTTGACGCAAAAGCAGCAGCCGACGCAGCTCAAAAGACGGCAGATGCGCTTAAGGCAGCTCCAGTCGCTCCATCAGCACCAGTTCCAGCTCCACAGCCTGCTCCAGCTCCAGTCGCAGTCCCCTCAGAAGCCACTCCAACAGCAACATTTGAACTCGAGGCAAGAGGCGCGGGGATGTTAGGAAAAGAAACCACCTTGGCCGGTGCCAGTGCTGCGCTGATCTTTCCAACATCACGGACGAGCGGCGCAGGCCCACAGTTCACAGCTGAACGTACAGATGATCGAGCAATGTTCATCGGGAATGATCCAGTTAAGGGAGCAAGATCAACCATTTTGGGCCTTGGTCTCACGGGACGCAAAGGGTGGAAGGGTCTTCAGGGTTCAGCTACCGCAGCGGGTCAGATGGAAGTTTTCGATAAAACAACATTCGAAAGACCAGGTTTTGAAGCAAAGGTCAGTGAAGGAGGATCATCATTTGGCGGACGCTTCGAAGCAGGAGTGAAAGGAGTTGTACCATTCACGAAAGAAGTTCGTGCACAGCTTGGAGTTCTTCTTGGAGTCATCTGGGGTCAGAAAGCAGGAGGAGGTCAAGCCTTCGCTGCACAACCATTTATGGGAGTAACGCTCGGATTTGGAGCTGATACCTCAGAAGAGAAATAATTTTATCTAATTCTTATTATTCAACCCTCATGAATACATTGACACAAGCAGAACAAGATAGAGTATCCCAAAGTCCGATCCGACGCGCCTGCAATCGAGGCATCGCAGCGATCAGTATGGCAACAGCAGCCCTCGCCTCAGGCGCATGCACGACAACCGTCTACCCGATCAGCTATGGCGGCGCGCCCCTCGCAGGCCAGACAAATACCGCACCGCAGCAGGCGGGTGCAACTCCTCCAGCATGTGAAGAATTACCAGTAAAGTTAGAATCACGAGTGAAAGGTACACCATTTGTAGCCTATGGAGGTCTTGCAAGCGATATTGCTCAAATGGCACAAGGCGGCATAACAGCAGTGGCATCAGGCGAACAGCTGAATGGTGCAGGTCCAGGAAAACCAGCCTACTGGGCAACGACAGATCTTCAGGCGAAGAAAAAATCAGGACATGGAGGAGATGTTTACATTCAGTGTAAACAAATTCCAGCGGGACAAGGCGTTGAGTCATTAACGATCGTTCGGTCAAAGAAAGCAAACGGAGCTGATGATCGCGCAACCTTTACCAATGTTATGATTCCAGGAATAGCAGATACAAAGAAAGTGCATCAAGTAATGATTCAAGCAGCCGGTCTTGCAACCCAACAGGGCGTATCGGCAGAATTTGCGGGCGCACGCGTTGCAGAAGGAATGAAAAAAGTATATTCAGAATCACTTACTACATTTGATCCGGGTGTCGAAGGATATCAGAACGTCGAAAGAAGCGATACAGGCATGCTCGACTGTGAAGTGATCGACCTCAATTGTCATAAGTAATTTCCGAGATCTTGGCCGCATTCCCTTTAATCGTCCCGTGAGTGCGACTCCCCGCATCATCTTCCAACAATAAACCATCACGTGCTTGTCCGAGTTTGCGGGCGAGCACGTTTGCGTGGTGGAGACTTTCGAAGGTGCCGGCGTCGGTCCAGTCGCCCTGGAGAATGGTGGCGGTCATGGTACCGGCGGCGATATAGGCGTTATTGACATCAGTGATCTCGAGTTCGCCACGACCAGATGGTGCGAGTTTTTCGATAATATCAAAAACCGTCGCATCATAGAGATAGAAGCCCGTCACGGCGTAGTTCGTTTTTGGCTGCAAAGGCTTTTCTTCAATATTCAGAACCCTATTTCCATCAAGCTCCGCAACCCCAAATCGCGCGGCGTTTTCAGTTTCTTTGAGAAAAATATGGGCTCCGGCTCCGGAACCGTTTTTTTCAAACGACGTCACATGCATACTCATATCATCTTCAAACACGTTATCTCCCAAAATCACGGCGCACGTATCCGTGCCCACAAAATCACGAGCAAGACCAAGTGCCTGCGCGATGCCACCCGCGCTGTCCTGCACTTTATAGCTGAATCGAGCCCCAAACTGCTCACCAGATCCAAGCAAGCGCAAAAATCCTCCCACATGATCGCGTCCGGAAATGATCAAAATATCCCGAATCCCACACGCGAGGAGCGTCTGGAGAGGAAAAAAAATCATCGGTTTATCGTAGACCGCGAGGAGGTGTTTATTGGTGACTTCGGTGAGATAGCCGAGTCGTCGTCCATTGCCGCCTGCGAGGAGTATGCCTTTCATGGGCCAATATTACAGGGTCGAGAGGTACTGTTGCAAGGCATCTTTATGGCTTCGAAGCAGGGGAAACTTGGTATTGGCCAGGGCGGAATTACGTGGCCGCAGGGCCGGCCGCACAAACTCCTGACTCGAGACCGGAACGATATCAACCGCCATCTCAAGTTGCGCAAAAATCTCAACCGCAAAGTCATACCAGCTCACCGGCTCCTCATTCACGAGATGGTAGATGCCATACGGTCGTCTCTCCACGAGGAGCGTCATCACACTCTCCGCAAGATCCCGCGTCCACGTCGGTTTTCCAATCTGATCACTCACCACCGTGAGCTGATGGCCTTTTTCCCCAAGATCAATCATCGTCTGGACGAAATTTTTTCCATGCTGGCCGTAGAGCCACGAGGTCCGAATCAAATAAAATTTATCGGTATTTTTTTGGAGCAATGTTTCACCCAGAAGTTTCGATTCACCATAGTGATTGAGTGGAGCCGGCATATCGTTTTCTTTATATTCACCAATTTTCTGTCCATCAAAAACATAATCCGTGCTGAAGTGCACCAGGGGTATATCGTATTTTTTGCAAACTTCGGCAAGCGTGCCGACCGCGATACCATTGATGGCAATCGCATCCTGCTGCCCATCCGGTGTCTCGGCAATATCGACGGCAGTGTAACCAGAAGCGTTAATCACCATATCGGGCTGGATCTCGTCCATTTTTTTAAAAACGGAGTCTGGATCGGTGACATCCATCTCATCACGATCGACTCCTACAGGTTCGTATTCACCGAAGACACTCATAAGATCCTTGCCAAGCATTCCGCGCGCGCCAACAATCAAAACCTTCATAACAGAAGAGGGCTAGTAGATAAGGAAAAAGCTAAGCGCTCAATTTTTTAAACACATCTTCGAGAAGGACGAGTTCAGACTCAGTTTCATGACGACGTTTCCACTCCACACTCTCTTTTTCAAGCGTTCGTCCACTCACAACGATACGAATAGGGAGGCCAATCAAATCAGCATCAGTGAATTTTTTCCCGGCACTCTCATCTCGATCATCAAATAAAACTTCCACATGCGCCTTCAGCATCTCCAGATAGAGCTGCTCAGCTCGCTGTGCAATAACCGGATCTTTTCCACTGAGCGCAATCAGGTGAACCCGATATGGCGCCACCGACTCCGGCCAGATAATGCCCTTATCATCGTGGCTCGCCTCGACAATCGTTCCAACCATGCGCGTGTTGCCAATGCCGTAGCATCCCATCACCACGAGTTTTCGCACTCCATCTTTATCGGTGAAGTAGAGCTCGCATGGCTCACTGAACTTCGTGCCAAGTTTGAAAATATTTCCCGCCTCAATCGCTTTTTCTTTTTTCACCGGACCGCCACACGTCTCGCATCGCTCCATATCTTTGGCAATCTCACTATTTTCAGCCGTCTTGCATGCGTCACACACGAGAATCGTATCCTCACCAGCAGGCGTGACGACAGAAAACTCATGGGTGTACTGATCCGTAAAGACTCCACCAGCCGCCTTCACCACATACGCCCGCAGGCCACATCGCGCGTAAACGCGCAGATACGCCGCCTTGACCTCTTCGTAGTATCGATCAAGATCCTCAACAGACGTATGGAATGAGTACATATCCTTCATGCCAAACTCACGACCCCGCAAGAGTCCGGACTTCGCACGTGGCTCATCTCGGAACTTCGTCTGGAGCTGGTAGACGCTCATCGGCAAGTCTTTGTACGATCGGACATACTTGGCAACCAGCGGAGTGACAACCTCTTCATGGCTTGGCCCAAAGACAAAATCCCGATCGCCAGAGGCACGTGTCTTATAAAAAATATCATCCATGGTCTTGTCGCGGCCCGTCTGTTTCCAGAGTTCGATGGGATGAAGCGCCGGCATGAGAAGCTCCTGACCCCCGACATAGTTCATCTCCTCGCGGATGATCTGGTTAATGTTTTGGAGCACTCGAAATCCAAGCGGAAGGTGATTATAAATACCAGCCGCTACTTTATCGATGAATCCACCCTGCGTGAGCATCTTCGCATTTACCGAGTCGGCATCATGGGGAACCTCATAGCTGGTCCGTCCGAGGAGTCGTGAATAGCGCAT
>CAYHPV010000090.1:0-4760 GCA_964358735.1 uncultured Candidatus Peribacteria bacterium
GGGGATGTGGCTTTTTTGAGAAGCTCGTTGGCGAGATCCAGTTTGTCTTTTTCGCAGAGGGAGGTGCCGACTTCGTGGCCCTGGGCGGCGATAAAAGTATTGGCGAGGCCGCCGCCGATGAGGATATTCTGGGCTTTTCCAATGAACTGGTCGATCATGCCGATTTTGTCTTTGATTTTTGCACCACCGAGGATGAGCGTGAATGGTTGTGTTGGGGCATTGAGGAGTGGAGCGAGGGCGGCGCATTCTTTTTCGATGAGGAAACCGGCGTAGGCGGGGAGGAGCGTTGCGAGGCCGGTGGTGGAGGCGTGGGCACGATGACTGACCCCGAAGCCATCACTGACAAATATGTCGCCGAGTGATGCGAGTTCTTTGGTAAATACTGGATCGTTGGATTCTTCACCTGGATAGAATCTTGTGTTTTCAAGCATGAGGATCTCTCCGTTTTGGAGTTTTTCTACCTCTTTTTTCACCTGTTCTCCGATGGTTTCATCGAGCTTTTTGACCGGTTTTCCGAGAAGTTCTTCGAGATGTTTGGCAATCTGTGTGAGACACATTGCTTCTTTCACCTCACCATCTGGACGGCCGAGGTGGCTCATGATAATGAGTTTTGCTCCTTTTTCGAGCAAGTAGTTGATCGTTGGAATGGCCTTGGTCATGCGACTGTCGTCGGTAATCGCGCCGTGTTCATCTTGCGGCACATTGAAGTCGACACGGAGGAGGATTTTTTTTCCTTGTGGATCACAGTCGCGAATGGTTTGGAGGGTGGGCATAGGAGGAAATAGTGATAAGAAGATAGGTGAATAAATTTTTTGTTCATTATGCTTTAAACTGCGCCATCTCAACCGCTGCCTGCGCAAACTCGGCACCTTTATTCATTTTGTCTGCGCGGATGCGGTCGAGCGCCTGTTTCCTATTTTCTACGGCGAGCACTCCGAAGATCACGGGCATCTCTTCATCGGTATTGATCTCCATGAGTCCGGCGTAGGTCTGCTCGCAGACGAGATCGAAGTGTTTGGTTTCTCCCCGCATCACGATGCCGAGCGCGATGATGGCGTCGTGTTGTTCTTTTTTTGCGACTTTCAGGGCGGCGAAGGGAAGCTCGAGTGCGCCTGGAACCCGATACAGGTCTATTTTTTTTACCCCGAGTTTTTTGAGTTGTTTTATCGTGTTTTCGGAGAGCTCTGTCGCGAGCTCCTCATTGAATTTTGAGAGGATGATGGCGATGCGGAGGGTTTTTTTGACGGGAGATTTTTTGGTGGCGGTTTTTTTCATATGAGATTTCGTTCTTTTAAGAAATTATAATTGGTGTGGCTATCCTTTTCTTCGAGCATGCGCTCGAGGTAGCGCGCGATGAGATCAATTTCGAGGTTTACTTCTTTGTTTTCTGTGAGTTCGCCGAGGTTTGTGTTTTCAAGCGTAAAGGGAACGAGGGAGACGGTGAAGCTTTTGTCACTGAGCTTTGAGACGGTCAGGCTGACGCCATTCACCGTGATCGATCCTTTGAAGGCGATGAAGCGGCGGAGTGGGTGGGGAAGTTCGATTTCGAGCTCGTTTTCTTCGCTGAGAGAGATGATTTTTGCCTGGGTATCCACGTGGCCCTGTACCAAATGACCACTGATGCCTTTTTCCAGGGTGAGTGATGTTTCGAGGTTAACATGGGAATTTTTTTCGTAGTCACCCGCGATCGTGCGCTTCAGTGTCTCGTTTATCGCCTCTACGGAAAAACTATTTTCTGTCGTTGCGGTCACGGTGAAACAGGCGCCATCGATCGAAATCGAGTCTCCTTCAGCTAATTTTGAAGCTAGTTTTTTGCTAGAAATGGTAATCGACATTATGTCACCTGTTTTTGCGAGGTGCTCAATCTGGCCTATGTCTTCGATAATTCCGGTAAACACGAGTGCATTGTAATGTTTTTATCAGGAATTGTTGAGAGAAATTTAAAGCTGATTTGCTAGCATGGCTTCATTACTTCTTAATTTTCTCTCTATGAAATCTTTCAATAGAGTGATGCTCATCGGGAATCTTACCGCCGACCCGGAGCTTCGCAGTACGACGACAGGTAAAACTGTCGCCTATTTTACCCTGGCGGTAAACCATCGTAGTAGTAAAGACCCCGAGGGGGGCGTCGACTTCCATCGCATCGTCGCGTGGAATAAGATGGCCGACTTCTCCTCCAAATACCTGAAAAAGGGTATGGCGGTCTTTCTCGTCGGTCGTCTTGCCAATCACTCGTTTGAGGGCAAGAACGGCAAGCAATGGGTCACTGAGATCCTCCTCCAGGATCTCAATATTCTGACCTGGAGAGGTCGGGAGACCTCCGTGGAGGAAACTCCTGTCGTCGAGGAGGTCGATGTTGCTACTGGCGAGATCTCTGCTACCATGTTTGCGTGATCAGTATTGTTATTCCCACGTACAACCGAGCAGAAATTCTGCGAGAGTGCCTTGAGCACTTGAGTCGACAGACCTGCGCTCGTGAGCAGTTTGAAGTCATCGTCGTCAACGATGGCGGGACTGACTCTACGGCGCAGGTCGTTGATGAATGTATTGCGAATGGCGATATCGAGGTGAAATATTTTGAGAAAAAAAATGAGGGGCAGGGGATTGCGAGAAATTTCGGCATCGGGAAGGCGAGCGGCGAGATCGTGGCTTTTATTGGCGATGATATTCTTGTGGCTCCGACGTTTGTGGAAGAACATTTGAAGATGCAGGATGAGCATCCTGAGGAGTCTGCCGGTGTCTTAGGTTTTATTGCGTGGGATCCGCGCCTCCCGAAAACTCCGCTCTACGAATTTCTCACGAATGGTTCACTCATTCTTGGTCGATATGGTGGGCATCAGTTTGCCTATGAAAAACTTGAGGGAAAGAATGAGGCAACGTATGATTTTTTTTATACCTCCAATATTTCACTCAAAAAATCGTTGCTCGAAAAGTTTCCTTTTGATACCTCGTTTCTGAAATATGGCTGGGAAGATATTGCGCTGGGATATCGGCTGGTGAAGGAGGCCGGTTTCCATCTTTTTTATACCAAAGAGGCATTTGCCCATCATTACCATCCGATGGATGAATTGGCACTCAAAAAACGGATGTACGCCATTGGAAAGGCGGCGGTTCTCTTTGATCAAAAGTATCCAGAGCTCCACAAAATTCCTTCGGGTTTTAAGAAGATGGCTTTCCAGATACTTGGTTCAGAGCTGGTGATTGGAGTATTTGATGTTCTTCGTAAGATACCTGGAGGCGTGTTCCACTTTTGGTATTATTTTTCTTTTTCAAAAAAATATTTTCTGGAGGGGGTTTCTGGAAAAAATTTCTCAGGATAGCTCCGGATTTTTTTCTATTTTTTCCTTATTTCCATTGAGAAAGGTTTTGATATCGACGATACCCTTTCCCTCGAGTTGAACTTTTATTGGATGAATGGAGCCTTTTTTTGTTCCAATGATAAGAGATTTTCCTTCTGCAGTTATTTTCATCAGACCCGGTTTTATTTTTTCATCTCCTGGTTTTGCCTCGATGATTTTTAGTCGTTTGCTATCCCACATCGTGAAGCTTCCTGGCCACGGCGTGAAGGCACGAATTTGATTGAATATTTCTTGGGCCGAGTGCCGGCCCCAGTCAATTTTTCCGTCATCTTTTTCTATTTTGCTGCAAAAAGTCGCCTGTGAGTGATTTTGAGGAATGGGTTTGAGGTGTCCTTCCATGAAGTCGAGGACTATGGGTTCGATGAACTCACCGCCTAGGACGCCGAGTTTGGCCGAGAGCGTTTCGGCCGTATCCACTTCTTCGATAGGCATTTTTTTGGTAAACAGTACATCACCCGCGTCCATTTTTTCATTGATTTTTATCATGGTAATTCCTGTCACCACATCACCATTCAGGAGTGCCTGCTGGATAGGGGAGGCCCCCCGATATTTTGGCAAAAGGGATACGTGAATATTCACCGCCCCAAACTTTGGAATATCGAGCATTTTCTGAGGAATGATGTGCCCATATGAAATAATCACGAATATATCGGGTTCCAGTTCGCGCAAAAGTTCCTCAAACTCCTCATTGCCCTTGAGCGTTTCCGGCTGAAGTACGGGAATGTCCTGCTCCGTGGCATAGATTTTTACCGCTGAGCTTGTCAGATCCTGGTGCCTTCCGGTCGGTTTATCTGGCTGGGTCACAACGGCCACGACCTCGATTTCTTGGCTTTCTACAAGCGCATGAAGCGATGGCAGTGCAATCTCCGGAGTCCCAAAAAATACGACTTGATATTTTTTCATATTGCTTTACAATTCTACCTTCTATCATCAACTATGATGCAAGATATCACAACTACATTTCGGGAGGCAAAGAAACTGATCGAACGATCGGAAAAGATTTTGCTGATTAGTCACCGTCGTCCGGATGGTGATACGCTGGGTGCAAATCTCGCGGTCCATTTTTATCTCCAGTCTCTCGGTAAAAAGACGACTCTGGCCTGCATTGATACCGCATCTGAGCGGTATGACTTTCTTCCTGATATCCACACCTTCGTGAAGGATTTCACCTACACCGACTACGATCTTATTATCGTCTCCGATGCCGGTGCACATTACATGACTCATTACCATACTATCTATCCTGAGATTTTTTCCGGTAAAGACGTTCCGGTTCTCAATATTGATCACCACGCCTCGAACGATAACTTCGGTACGTTGAATATGGTCGATCCAGATGCGGCTTCGACGACGGTCCTTCTTCATCGCTGGTTTTCTTTTCTGCGATGTACTATTACGCCA
>CAYHPV010000091.1:0-4707 GCA_964358735.1 uncultured Candidatus Peribacteria bacterium
GATCTCAGTGACGCCGAAAAAAACGACTCGGAGTTTAATTACGCCCTCAAATATTTGCTCGCGAAGGGGATTATCAAGGGTTACGACGATGGAACCTTCAAGTCTACGAATCCGGTAAACAGGGCCGAGTTCATAAAAATGCTGGCAACCAGCGAAAAAGCAGACATCACAGCATTTGACCAGACCTGCGCCAAAGATGTGGCAAAAGGTGCCTGGTTCGCTCCGTACATGTGTTTTGCAAAAGATGCCGGCTGGATCAATGGCTATGCCGATGGTACACTGAAGCCAGGAAATACGATTACCTTAGCAGAAATTCTCAAAATTTTGATCACCTCCAAGCAGTGGAATATCAAGGAGGGTGATGCAGAAAAGCTTTCAAAAAATCTCGATGGAGCCGCCTGGTACGCACCATTCGTAAAACTCGCACTCGTAAAAAATCTCTGGCCAAAAGAAGACCTCGATCCAGGACAACAGCTCAACAGAAAACAGGTCATTATTTTGCTCTTCAAGGGCATTCTCGTCGACGAAACCAAGGTCGGATCATTCGATACCAAGTACATTCCAGACCTCTTTAGTGCAGCGAAAGTCGCAATGACGAGCGAAGCCGCAGCAGTCTCACCAGAGCCAAAGCCAAAAAATACGAGTAAAAAGAAGTAGTAGGATATTGAGAACAGGCGACAATTGAAAGTGTTATTCTCGAAAGCAACAATCTGCAGAAAAATCACCAGATTTTTCGAAGCCGTTGCGAAGGGGATAACACTTTCAATCCAAGAAACCCGATTCTCTAAAACCCTCCCCCTCCCTTCAAATACGAAAACCCATAATACGCCGCAGTCACACCCTCGGCTGACCCGGTAATAGCCTGCTTGAACTCGGTATCGGTGCAGTCACCACAGGCGTACGCTCCAGCAACATTCGTCTCCGAGTGTCGGTTGATGATGATTTCTTTTTTGGCATTGAGTGTGACCCCAAGCGACTGCGCGAGTTCCGTGGAAGGCAATTGACCAATCGCGACAAACACACCTTGCACCTCAAGCTCACGTCCTGATTTCAAGCGGATCCTTTCGACACTTTTATTCCCGGTAATCTCTGCAACCTCTTCTTTGAAAAGCACCTCGATTTTTGGCTCTTTCATGACCAGTGCGTGATTCGCCGGCTCAGCTCGAAGGACATCTTTGCGAACAATAATGTAGACCTTCGAAGCATGCTGGGCGAGAAAGAGCGCCTCCTTCGCGGCCGAGTCACCGCCTCCAACAATCGCCACCACTTTTTCCTTATAAAACGCTCCATCACAGAGGGCACAGTACGAAACTCCACGATTTTTGAACTCCTCTTCCCCGGGAGCGCCCAAGTGTCGATGTTCGCTTCCCGTCGCAAATACCACCGTTTTCCCATGATACTCATTTCGTGAACTTTTCACCACAAAAACATCGCCACTTTTTTCCACACTCCTGATCGTCTCGCTCTTCATCACCACTCCACTGGTTTTTGCGTGTTCCCAGAGCGAAGATCCAAGATCTGGCCCACTCGTAGAGATAATTCCTGGCCAGTTCTCCACAATGTGCGTCGTGGTAATAAGTCCACCGGGAAGTTCAGCAAAAAGAACCGTCTTTAAGTTCAATCTCGCGGCATACATGCCAGCGGAAAGGCCGGCACATCCGCCTCCAATAATGAGCATATCGTGAACCTCCATGTGGAAAAAATAAAGTAATACCTGAAGCATCAGGAGCGATCACCCCAATGCAGAGGGTAGAGTAGCACCACTTGAGTGCCGAACAAAATATTCAGTAATGTCATTGCGTCCATTGTACCCCTCCTCAATCTCGTGCCAGTGACGAATATCGGCCTCGCCATGCTGCCAGCAGAGGTAAACATCTCGGCCCTGATAGTGAATAGGAAAATCGACAATCCCAACCTGAAAGTCCTTGAAAATACAGCCAATAGCCGAAAGTTCGTCAATATTATGGGTGATATGACTAAGAAGGTGCTCCACTTCATCATATCGCGTATTCAAATAGGCATCACTCTCCTGCTCATCAAGGTCAACAGCCGTAGAGCTTTTCTCTTCATGAACCTCAATTTCACGCTGGAGGGTCGAAAGTCGGCGATGTTTGAGCAGCAGCTCAGTGACAATCGGCCGAATGAGAACGAGAGCGCGATTCGCCTTTTCGAGCGTGAAAAATTGATGATGTGGGGTGGTAATAATTTGAGTCATAGTGTGCAACTATTGAATAGATCCATTATAGAACACTCACCAGGTAATACAAGAAACTTTCTCAAAAAAAGCAGCAGAAAAAGATGAAATAAAGATAAATTTTTTCTTGAAACGAAGTGAACTATCGAGTAACAAAACGTAATTGCCTCAAAAGATACGACGTCGCACGAGGCCCCATGAGGCGATCACCGGAATGATCATAGACAGAAGCAAGATCAGGTTTATCAAGAACCTCTTCTCCCACATTCACCGGCGTTCCAAATTTTCCAGAAAGAAAATATTCATCATTTCCATATTTCATCGCACGATCTCCGAAACAGATAATGTCTCGAAATGGCTCATGCAAGGTAACTCCTTTTTCAATCAAATATTTTCCAAATTCCAGAGCACCACGATCTTTATCCGCCTCAGCACCATAAAAAATAATGCCAAGGCTGGAGTTCCCAAGTCGAATCTTGCCCTCAAGTTCCAAATCCGCAATCAAATCAAGCCCCATTCGTTCGAGCGTTTCACATCGAAAGGACATCTGATCGAGAGAAATCGTCGAAAGATCAGCAGGCCTGAGAATAATGACACCCTCGCAGACCTGAATCTCCGAGACATGAGTATCAAAGGCATCATGCACCGCACCAGAAAAACGCCCGAGAGAAATAACATCCTCGGGCCACGGCACGCGGTAAAAAGGCATAAAATCATCGAGCGCCTGATCATACGCATACCCCACTGCGCCATTTTCACAGATCCAGACCCACTTTTTTTTCAGTTCATCAAAATGTTTTCCAAGCATATCATGGGCATGCTTGAAAGCGGCTGAAAAAGGCCGAGCCGTACAGACCGCCATAAACGATCTCCGCGAAATGTCCTGGAGGAGCTCGGGCATGAAAGAGGGGAGCGGAATGCGATATCCACGCTCGACGAGTGTTCCATCATAGTCAAACATACAGGCCACAAACTCACGTTGCAAAATGTCATCCAGAGGTTTTTTTGGCATAAAAGACATAGAATGAAACATTTAAAATGGCCTCTTCGTCTTTGGAAAATTCATCCAGACATTGATACCACACCAGCGCGGACCCTCCGGACACGGGCCTTCAACCGTCGCAAGTTGGAGACTTTTATCAGGCGCATCACTGCTCATGATTTCCTTCATTCGCGCAGGATTTGTGTGTCCAACTCCTCCCTGATATCGCGTAAGACATGGTGGCCCAAGATACTTTCCAAGTCTCGGATGGACATCACGAACCTGCATCAGTTCATCCACCGCGCAGTTATAAATTTCGAGCTGTGCGAGGAAGCAACTGCGCAGACGCCACTTATGCATGAAGTGCAGGAGCGAGCCGCTCTGAGTAAATCGCAGCGTCACCGCATTCGGTAAAATATAACAGGCAAACTCAGCGGGCACGCCGAGTGCAACGAGGCGGTTTTTGGCATCCCACATTTCCGCAATCACCTCATCATATATTTTCCGTGCCTCCTCATTTTTTTCAAAAACAGGTGGCGTCATGTAATCAGGCAAGAGCGTATGACTCATTCTCAGCAAAGGCCGAGATCCCGGAGTCGTGCGATGCCGCTGCTCCTGGCTGTCACCCGTATGAGTCATCCGTTTTTTGAAGGTGTACTGGGCATGGTTGAGCGCGCGCATCACCGGAGACATGTCCCAAGAGTTCAGGGTATCATTCAGATAGGGATTTTTGAGAGGATTCACCGCATAGTCAATCGCGGCATCATCGGAAAGAACATCAGAAGTCGCTCCCAAAACTTCTCGTATACTTTCAGCCACCACCTGCTCAGCCCGAGGATCACTCATGACGAGCTTCGACCACTTTCCATCAAGCTGGGTATCAAATGAATCGGCAAACTGCTCATTCATCTCATATCGTTTCGCTTGAGTCAGAGAGCCTCCTCCCAGTTCTGTATACATTTTTTGTTCAACTAAAACATCTTCTGAAAAGGCCTCATCTCCAATGCGCTCAATAAAATCTGGATCAATCTTTCGCACCTCCTCGACCATCATATCCACGATCATCTTGGCCTCATACGGACAGTCACTCAGCCGCGCCATACGCACATAGCGCTTCAAAACAATGCCGGAAATCGTATGATACATGGTGGTAAAAGCACCGAGCGGCAACACATATCGCGCATTTTCAATCGCCTTTTTTTCGCTATCCGTCATGATCGATTTTTCGTTTTGTCCCTTGAGTTTTCCAATCTTCTCCATCAGCTGAAAGTTGTCGCCCACAAGCAGCTGCGAAATTTTATTGTAGGCACTCCAACTTTTCAAAACCGCACCTTCATATAACGTCAAAGCCTCACCCTCGAGAGGTGGCACAAACACGGCCGCGTGATCCATCACGACATACCGCTGAGACTGCTGCTCAGAGTTATAGTACGGATGGGAGTGAAAAAAACTCCACACGACATGTCGCGAAATATTATGGAGGCCAAATACAAAGGTCGGATGCTGAAACGGGGTGTGATGACCGGCTTCA
>CAYHPV010000092.1:0-4690 GCA_964358735.1 uncultured Candidatus Peribacteria bacterium
TATCAAGGAACTTGCGAAGCCTGGACTTTATGCTCGTCTTTTCTTCCCACTCAAGGGTGTGGGTGATGCGGCGGCCAGTCTCAAAGAGGTCGTCGAAAAACAAAAAATTGAGCTTAAAAAAGATGATAAAAGCTTCAAAATTACATTTTCTGTGCCCGCAAGTAAGATTACCCCTTACTTAACGGATGCAAATATTGTTACATCCTTCACGAATGAAAAAGATTTTGCTGCATCTATAATGGATCCGAAGTTTGATGAGGCTAAGGCTCCCAAGGACAAAAATCATCTTTTCCTCCTCACGGTGAACTATGACGAGAATCAAAAATTCGATATTCACGAAGGAGAAGCTTCCGAGGCGAGTGATAATATGCAGATATATCGGATAGAGAAGGAGGTTGCTGGTGCGGGTGAAGGTGCTGGAGCCAAATGCCCGGATGGAAAAATCGGAACGCCACCGGCTTGTGCGGATGCCGGAGCTCCTACTTCGACGGTTAAGATTGAAAATCTCACCGCCACGACTGCAACTGCAGCCCAAGGCAATTATGTGAAGGTGGCTTACTCGGTGAAGGTGGATCAAGACCTTGTTGCGAATAAAACAATGAAAACTATTGTCACTGTTGGCAAGAAGTTGGTTACTGTCGCGACCTTTATTGAAAAAAATGTGAAGAAAGGTGTGTACCTCTATGAGGCCGTACTGTTGCCTTATGAAATTCAGAGTGGTGAGGGAGTCACTGTTTCTGTTTCTTTTGACAACAGTTCTGATACCGAAGATACGACGGCTGTAACGTATACGGCTGCTGCCAAAGTGCCAGATGCTCCTCCGGCCGATGATAAAGTTTCCGCTCTCAAGGTTCTCGCTACGATTACGAGTGCCAAACGAGGTAGTGATGGAAGTGTGACGGTCACGCATGTGTTGAAAAATAATGATACCAAAGATGTCGCTGCGGATTCTGTTATTCTCCAAAATATTCACGTGGATGATTCTAAGGAGTTTATTCTTTCCCGTCCGTGGAACTATTCGAAAAAAGTCGTTTTGCGAGCCGGTGAATCACTGACCTATACGACGACGATTCCAAAAGAAAAGATCGGCGCGGCGGTGAAAACCCTCATGATTGATCTCTTCGAACTCACAAAAGGCAAGAAACTGCCTATCGGAAGTTCCGCTAAAATAGAAATAAAATAAACATTTCAAAAACTTCAAAACAAAAAACTTTTATGGACACTCCGACACCAACACAAACAACTCCTGTCACACCACCTGTTACTCCGGTACCAGAAAATGGCGGTGGCTCCCGAAAGCGACTCTTGCTCGTTGCCGGTCTTGTCGTGGTGGTACTCGTGAGTGCCGCCGCCTACTTCCTCGATATTGGGGGGTTGTTTAAGGGGTCGTGGAATAGCTATGGGCAAAATGAGAGTGCTGTTGGCATGAAGTCAGTAGATTCAGATATATCCCCAGGTGATCCATACATCAAAGAGCAAAATGATGGTACGTGGCATCTTGGCTGGTCAGTTCCGGGAGGAAATATGACTTCCAAATTTAAAAAATCAGATGATCAGAGTTCGCCCTATATTTTTTCGTGGGAGATCGCTGACATCACTGATGATAAGAATGAAAAAACTATCTGGGGCGGACAGGATGCCTTTGCCAAGAAGACTATGAACTTTGTCGATGATGATCTTAAGAAAAAGTGCTATGTGAAGATTTATCATCCTGTTGTTGATGGCTTTGCGCTCAAAAATGAAATGCAAATATTTGATGGTATGCAGTGGACCTGCCCTTATGCCACTATTCCGCAGGATGTTTTAAGTCAGCTCTTTGCTCCGGCAAACTATGGCAAAAAAGTCTTTCACCTTCGTGCCTGGATGAGCAGAGGTCTCTGGAAAAATGGGAAAGTTGCTGTTTCCGATCCTGGTGTCACTACGTGGACCGTTCAGCCGGAAAGAAAGCCACCTGAAATTTCCGGTTTGAAGATTTCCTCGTTAAATGGCGATAAAAAACCAACCGGTTTTGAGTGGGGATTTAATCCTGCCAAGGATCCAAGTGTAGAAAATTCATATGTAAAAAGTGGTAGCGATTATGCTTTTACTTATAAATGGGATCTTAAAGATGGCTCTAAGACTACCGTCTGGGATGACACCAAGGTATCAAATCAAAACGATGCCTGTTGGAAAAAGCTCACTTTTGATACGAAGAATGCCGGATCCATACCTACTCCCACCCCTGGTGATCCATCTACTTTCAAACAGTGGACATGCAATAAGATTACTATTCCTCAAGCAAATCTCGACCAGCTTAATCCCGGTGATTATACATTGAGCGTGACGCTTACGAATGGTATTCACGAAAATTCCTACCATAAAAAAATGGCGAACCTGAAGTTTACGATACCGAAACCGCCAAAATATGCCATTATTCCCGGGTTGGATCTATCGGGACTTTATGGAAATAGCGCTGATTATAAGCCGCTACAACCTAAGGATTTTACGTCATCTCTTACTGAAAGTGATCCTTCCATGAGTGATGCTGATTTTATCAAACATGCTAAAACTTGGCTTAGCTGGAAGGCAATACCTGTCTCATACGATAAAGTATTACAAACTTTCCACAGTAGCGTGTTTGAGCATGGCGCTCAGCTTAAAACTGATAACTCCGGTGCTGCTTTTGCCTATCGATGGAAGATATCTAAAAAAACCTCTCCTTCTAAAGTAGTTTTGGATAAAAATTTCTTTGACGATATTGCCGGAACGGATGCCAAGTGCAATAAGAAGGTTTACATGAATTATCAGATGGACAAGAACTATGCTGATAAAAATAATAATGGAAAGATAGATGTTTCTGGTGCCGAAACCAAGGAGAAGCTCTGGACCTGTCCGTATCTTCCGCTCACGAAAGATCTTTTGGGTAAACTGACGATCGGTCAGACCTATGTGGTTGAGGTGGTTGCGTGGAATGGATATCAGGAGTCGGAGCCTGGAACCTTTGAGTTCAAGACGACGACGATTGACATTGGGGTTATCATAAATGCCATGACTCCAAAAGTGCCTCTGTTTATCAATCTTGATTTAAATAAAAATAATGCCGCTGTAAATGATCCACCTGGCGTTGAGAATATTGGTGCTAAGCAAGTTAAAGGTGGATATGAATTTACATGGAAGAGTAGAGAAGCTCCTAATGATAAAAATTCGATTTTGAAAAAAGGTGACCAATATCTTTTTAATTATAAATGGACTCTCACGCAGGATGGTCTTTCTGGTGGTACGATCTGGGAAACTGCATGGGACAATAATATCGCTGCGAACTTTGAAGTTCTCAATAAAGCATCATGCTATGATCAGAAAATTGCTGATACTACTGATTCCGCTAAGGCTATAGTGGGCACTTGGACTTGCGAGGGCGTTACGCTGAAATCTCAGAAAATTCTCAATAAGATTAAACCTAAACAATTTAGCTACACTCTTCGCCTCGATCAGGGAAATGGCCAAAATGACGTGAGCAATGTATTTACGTTTGGAAAGAAGGCCGGTGCGACGAAGGTGGATGAACCAACGCCAGAACAGGAACAGGATGCGCTTGATGCTGCGAAGGCGAAGGCGGCTCAAGAGGCTGCTGAGGCGGATGCGAAGGCAAAGGCTGAGGCGGATGCGAAGGCTAACATCAATGCGCCTGTGATTTCTTCTTACGCCGTCAATAATGAAAAAAATCCTGTGGCGCGTGTTATTGCTCAGGGGGAGAAATTGCATTTTGTGCTTACGGGTAGTAATCTTGGAGCGATTACTGATAAAGATCTTAGTTTTGGACTCGCGCCGAAATCTATCATGAGTAATTTCAAGGCTTCTGCGAGCGAAATTTCCTTTGATATTGTGGCGGGTACGGCCGTGAGTACCGGTTCGGTGATTACGGCGAAAGTGACTCCGGTAGTTGGATGGAGTTCTGCGTCCTTTACGGTGGCTGGCATTACTCAAGAAGAAGTGAAAAAAGAAGAGGCAAAAACCGATGGTACCGTGGCTGTGAAAAATCTTTCCGTGAAGGATATTGCTGGGGGATATGTCTTGGTTACCTATGATCTTGAGGTGACGGGTGCGATCGCTGCGAAGGCGCTCACCTCATCGCTCACGGTTGCGGGAAGTAAAGATACTTTTGTCTTTGTGGATCCGGTGGTGGCTGGGAAAACGAGCTATGCCTATGAGGCGGTCTTGTTTGCGCATGATATTAAGGATGCTTCCGATGTGGTGATCAGTGTCTCTGATGGGACGAAAGTTATTGCGACATCTGGATCTCTGAAGTATGTGGCGACGCTGAATAAGGTGGGTGCTTTGGTGGCTGATACTGGCACTTGTGCGGCTGGACAGACTGGAGTGTGGCCTGCTTGTCTTGCCCCCGTTACTACTTGTGCGGCGGGACAAACGGGAACCTATCCGAACTGCGTGACACCTAACGGTACAACAGTTACTACTTGCGCGGCTGGACAGACGGGAGTGTGGCCTGCTTGTGTGACGCCGGTTGTGCCTGGCAATGTGACTAATAATTACATTACCAATAATTATACGACGACCAATAATAATCCTGCTGCGCCTGCTGCGCCTGTGGGTTCTACGTCGGGTGGTGGTTCGAATGGTGGAGGAGGAGGTGGAGGTGGAGGTGGCTCTGGCGGAAGTGCCCAGCTCCCTGCCGCGAAGAAAGAGGAGAAGC
>CAYHPV010000093.1:0-4678 GCA_964358735.1 uncultured Candidatus Peribacteria bacterium
TCGCTGCCTCAGCCAGAATTTTAGCAAAAATGGGATCTTTGGAGGCGATAATGCCACTGCGTCCACGGTCTTCATAGGAGAATCCTCCCGGTAAAATAAAACCGTCAAATGCGCTTAAATCAGCTTCATTTTCATTCCATCGAACTAATTTTGTGTTCATGCCTACACGCCTACACGCCCGGAGTGCCTCGAGTTCACAGTTTGAACCTGGAAAGAGAATGACTGCTATAGTTGCCATGGGTCATTACTGTAGCAGGCAAAGCTGGCATGGACAAGCGGATAAACTTCTTGATAAAATTAAAAATCATGTTACAATGGTGCTCCTTCAGATATCCCAAAGACCCCTTATATGCCCCGAACTTTCGCTCCACATCTTCAGCCCCTCTCTGATCCTGATCTGCATCAGACCCAGCTTCTTGCATCCCTGAATCGCCATCTTGATGCTGGTGAAAAACAGCGCATTATTCATACATGGATTACCGCGAAACTCGATCATGTTTCGAAATTGCTTGCCAAGGTGGATATGGCACCCGGAGCCTCGCCCATTTTTCAAATGCTTGCAAATAAACTCCAAGAATTGGAACCATTTCTTTTGCAACATCTTCACATTCAGCACCTTCATACCCGTGATGAAATTGTTCATGCGGATTTGGAATTTCCCCATCATCATCATGTGTCTGTTCCCAAGGGCCATACGGCACAGCATTTTCCTTCATTGATGCATATTTTTTCTATTTTGGATATTCTCGAGAGAGCTCTTGATGATCACATGGAAGAAAAAACTCGTCTCGAAGATAAACGAAGAGCTTTATCAGAGACACTCACCTCACTTCAATTGCTTCTTGCTGATAATCTCCACGTTAGTGATAAGGAAAGGATTCAGCGTGATATTGATGGTGAACAGGTAACCCACGATCTGGCCCTTAAGGACTCCGATGCTTCTGCTCAGCAATATGCAAGCCTTCAGTCAATTATTCGAGCTGTTTTTCAAATATCTGAACCATCGTTCGATATGAAATTGCTCAGAGATAAAATACTCATCACTATCAGTGATTTGTCTCCTGGACACGATAGCCCCATCAAGCAACTTTCAAGAGCTCCTCTTTCTATTCCCGTGACAGTTCCTCTCTATGAGATTGATGGGTATGTTCCGGTTATTACTCCTTATGCCGTGCTGAATGGATCTGATCCGGTTGTTGCTGAAATTGATCGTCAAGTAAGAAGCTATAGAAGTCATATGCGAAAACTAATTCTTCTTGGTGGATTAGTTTCTCTACCTGCTATCTATACTTTATCTGTTGTCGTTCCTGAATTATTTTCTCGTCGCTCTACAGCTGAGACTTTTAAGGCGTTAGATGAAAAAGCTTCTGAATCAGCTCCAGAGGTGTTTTTTCCGAGAGATAATTTTCCCGAGAATCAGCTCCATTATTTTGAGGTTTATGGAAGGAAAAAAGGTATGTCGCCTTCACCTGATCTTGAATTTCAGTTTGCGAAGGCAGGTTCCGTATCGATCGTGATACTCGGAAACGAAATTGTTGGCGTAATGGTTGATGGTCAAGGTGCAATCCCTGAAGATGAGTTTCGGAATTATGAGTATCTGGTCAGGGATTTGCTTGATTAGCCTATTTTTATTGTGACGTCCTCGAGTTTTTTCGGAAATTTGGCAAGATTTACCGGGCCTTTTTTGGTGACGTGGATCATGTCTTCGATGCGGACGCCGAACTGACCTGCGAGGTAGATACCGGGTTCGGAGGTGATGACGCAGTGTTCGACGAGCTTGTCTTTGCTGTTTGGGCCAACGTTTGGGGATTCGTGAACTTCGAGGCCGATGCCGTGACCGAGTGAGTGGCCGAAGTTTTTGCCGTAACCGGCTTTTGCAATGATATCGCGGGCGATCTTGTCGCAGTCGCCCCCGGTGTTTCCGATTTTCATGTGTTTGATGGCGGCTTCCTGAGCTTTTAGAACGGTATTATAAATTTGTGCTTCCAGGTCGCTTGGTTTTTTGGTGAAGAAGGTTCGGGTCATATCCGAGCAATAGCCGCCGTATATGAAGCCCATATCGACGAGGACAACGTCACCTTTTTTGAACTTTTTATCAGTATTCTGGTGATGGGGGATGGCGCTGTTTGCTCCGAATCCGACAATTGGTCTGAATGAGATTCTTGACTCGAATCCTTCGCTATAATTGAATGCGGCCATTTCGATCTCATCGGAAATTTGCCGCTCCGTTTTTCCCGGTTTGAGATTCTTGATGATTTTTTTGAGTGCGTCTTCGGCACATCGTTGTGCGTGAATGATCTTGTCGATCTCTTCGTCAGTTTTGCTTATCCGAAGCATCAAGTCGATTCCATTTATTGGTTTCAGTGAGACTTTTTTCAGTTTCTTTCCCCAGTGGATGTATTGGTTTACTTTGACGTGTTCCGTCTCAAATCCAAGCTTTTTTATCTTCTGATCTTTGAGAAATTCTGCAAACCCTTCGCTTCGTAACGTTGAGGTGTCGATGTAGGCAAAGTGCGGTGGAAGATTTTCCTGCACGTATCCTTTGTATCGGAAGTCGGTGAAAAAAAAGTTCTTTTTTGGCGTCACGATGATAAACGCGGTGGTTCCCGTGAAGCCGCTGAGATATCGGATATTATAAAGATTCTCGATGAGTATTCCGTCGATTTTTTCTTTCTTGAAAAGCGGTATGAGTTTTTTGATGCGGTACATAATTTATGCGCTCTGTAGAAAATATCGAATGATATCCTCGGTCTTTTTAAGATTTTCTGGAAGTTCCTTGAGTCTGCGAACGACTTCATTTCGCTGATATCCAAGCCCGATGAGGGCATCAATCGCTTCTTCGTTTTCACGCTTGAGTGAGCCCTTCGCATGTTGTGGAAAGGTGCCCGTACTGACCATTTCGATCTTGTCTTTGAGTTCTGTAACGAGCCGTTCAGCGATTTTTTTACCAACGCCTGGAATGCTGGTGAGGGTGGCGGTATCACCGTGAATAATAGCATTTTTGATGTTGTCGGTTGGCAGTGACATCATATCGGTCGCCATTTTTGGACCGATACCTTGCACTGAAATGAGCTGGTTGAAAAACTTAATTGAGTCTGCGGATGGTAGTCCATAGAGACTAATATCATCTTCGCGAACCGCGGTGTGAATATAGAGCTCGATATTCTGACCCTCTTCGAGGGTGAAGAGCGTCGTTGCCGGAACGGTTACGAGGTAGCCAACCCCATTCACGTTGAGGATAATTTTCTTCTCGAGTTTTTTCTGAAGTGTTCCGGAGAGATAGGCGATCATGTGGGTATTCTAGCACAACCTTACAAAATCTTAACAAAATTCTGACATGAAATTGAGTTTTTTCTCTAGAAAAAGCCAAAAAATCAGTGTAGTATTCTGGAATGCAGTACTATCAAACTCGTGTAGAAAAAATACCGGGCACAGATCTCAGGGAAGTCTCTAGAAAAGCTAAGCAGCTCTATGCTTCTCTAAATGGGAGGTCAAAACGACGGCCACATGTGCGATCAAAATTTTTCGAAAAACAAAAAATATTTCTTGGATTATTTTGGCAGCATCTCGAGGACAAGTTAAATAACCGAGATAAATTAAGGCGATTAAAATATTTTCCGTGTGCAATCGACTTAATAATACATACAAATTGCGAACCAGTTTCAATAAAGGTAAATCCTCATAAATCATCAGAAATTCTCTACAGATTTACAGGAATAACAAAAAATCGAGAGATATTCCATGTGCAAATAAAAGAAGACAAACATAGTAAAGAAAAATTTCTCATATCCGTATTTCCAATATAAAAAAGATCCTCCGCTAATTTGTGGTATGGTGGCCACGGCCGAAGATCTTTCTGAAGGTATTGTATCAAGAATTTGTTTTTTGATCAATGTTTAGTTTTGTTCTGTATTTCAAAGCTGATCCTGTTCCTGACCCTGCCCCGGAATCACAAACTCACTAAGAAATGTTCGCTTGTACTCCAGAAACGTCCCCTTATTGATGTGGTCGCGAATTTTTGCGGTGAGATCCAATAAAAAATGCAGATTGTGAATAGAGAGCAGGGACATCGCGAGGATTTCGCCTTCGGTGAAGATGTGGCGGAGGTAGCTCTTTTCGTAGTTGCGGCAGGTGTAGCAGGTGCAGGTGGTGTCGAGGGGTTCTGAGGAGTTTTTGAATCCGGACTGTTTGATGTGGAAGCGACCTTCGTGTGTCCAGAAGGTACCGTGACGTGCGAGGCGGGTTGGGAGGACGCAGTCAAACATATCGATACCGCGATCGACGGCCTCAAGGATATCTTCAGGAGTTCCCACTCCCATGAGGTAGTGAGGTTTATTTTCTGGAAGGTGGGGCTGGAGGATGTCGAGGGTGTGGTACATCTCTTCTTTTGATTCTCCGACCGAGAGACCTCCGATAGCTATACCGGGAAGATCGAGTTCGCTCATGAACTTCACCGACTCCACGCGAAGATCGTCGTAGACGACACCTTGGGCGATTGGGAAGAGCATTTGCTGGGCGTTTGTTGCGCGTTCTTTTTGGATTTTTTCGTGAGCAATTTTACACTTTATGGCCCAGGCGTGCGTGCGATCCATAGCCTGTCGTGCATATGACTTGTCCGATGTCCCAGGGGCACACTCGTCAAATGCCATGATGATATCTGCCACAAGATCTGCCTGAA
>CAYHPV010000094.1:0-4671 GCA_964358735.1 uncultured Candidatus Peribacteria bacterium
CTAATTGGCGTCGCGAATATTTTACAAGAGGGAACGGCTCTCACGGTGATTGCATGGGGTGGTATGGTGCGCGAGGTACAAAAAGTCATCACCACACTCCCGCATCTTTCTATCGAACTCATCGATCTTCGCACGATTTCTCCACTCGACGAACCAGCGATTCTCACATCCGTTCAGAAAACCGGTCGTCTCGTGATCGTCCAAGAAGCTCCAAAAATGTTTGGACCAGGAAGCGAAATCGCCGCTCTGGTAGCCGAAAAAGCCCTCTACTCATTGAAGGCGCCGATTCAGCGTGTTGCCGCACCAGACATCACTGTGCCATACTTGAAAGCAGAACACTGGTACATTCCAGATGTTTTCCAGATTGAACAGGCGATCGCCGCCGCAATGGTATAAATTTCTCACCCTCTCTCAAAAAAATCTCATGCTCGAATTCAAATTTCCAGACGTCGGCGAAGGTATTCACGAAGGCACCATTGTAAAGTGGCGCGTGAAAGAAGGTGAGGAGGTGAAATCCGATCAGGTGTTGGTCGAGGTCGAAACCGATAAAGCAATCGTTGAAATTCCATCCCCGAAAGCAGGTGTTATTGGAAAAATGTTTCACAAAGAGCAGGAAATAATCAAAGTTGGCGAGACGCTCGTAGTGATAGTAGACAAGGGCGAAACGTATGATCCTGCTGCAGTTTCTCAGCCGCCGGTTACTCAAGCCCCAGCTGGTGAAAAGGGTCCAGGAGTCGTTGGTTCGATCGATTCAAGCAACGCTGAAATTCCAAAAGCAGAGATCCGTGCCCGGGCACACTCTAGCCAGAGCGTCCCTTGGGGACAAGCCACAACTCAAAATTCAACTTTTGCAATAAAAATTCTCCCAGCCACCCGTATGCTCGCGCAGAAACTCGGTGTCGATATTTCAAAAATTTCCGGCACGGGCCGCAGTGGACTGATCATCGATGAAGACATCAAAAAAGCTGCACCAGCACCAGTTCAAACTTCAACTCCAGTGTCTCCAGCAAAAACCTTCTCCGGTCCCATCACCCGCACACCCTATAAAGGCATCCGAAAAGCGATCGGCGACAACATGACAAAATCACACACGAACACGGTCCCCGTCACCCACTTCGACACCATCGATGTGACGAAGCTCGTAGCAAAACGCGAATCAGAAAAACCCGCAGCCACACAGCAAAATATCAAGCTTACGTTTCTTGCCTATATTACAAAAGCCGTCGCCGAGACCCTCAAGGAATTTCCAATAATAAATTCCGAGCTCGACGAATCAAACCCATCCGCACCAGAAATTATCACCAAAAATTTCTACAACATTGGTATCGCCGTCGACACTGATGACGGACTCTTCGTTCCAACCATCAAAGATGCGGACAAAAAAGACCTTCTCACAATTGCGAAAGAAATAACAGATCTCGCCGAAAAAGCCCGCACCAAAAAACTCACCCCACAGGATATGTCAGGCGGGACATTCACCATTACCAACTACGGTTCCATCGGGGGAGACTTCGCAACACCAGTGATTAACTATCCAGAAGCGGCGATTCTCGGACTTGGAAAAATCAAAGACTCAATTTCTCTCGACCCAACAGGCAAACCAATAATCGCCAAAACCATGGGCTTCGCCCTCACCTTCGACCACCGCATCCTCGATGGTGCCGTAGCCGCACGATTTGTGAATGCTGTTGCACAGAAGTTGCAGGTATAATTTCACACATTCCGATACTTCGTCGTCCACTCAGCGGTGAATCCGCATTTTTCATAAAATTGCATCGCACCGGTATTTTGGCAGGCGAGAGAGGTGGTGACGGCGCGGCAGTTTCGTAAGCGCGCAAAATAAAAGGCGGCCTGCATAAGGGTGCGGCCAAGCTGTTTTTCACGGTAAGCCGGATCAACAAAGAGTTCTTCGATATAGAGGAGTTCTCCCTGCATCTCGAGACCAATATAACCCACCAGTCGATCTTCTTCATAGTAGCCATACACCGCACCGGTATCATCGGCAATCGCACGTTCCAGATCTTTCAAGTAGGCATTCATATGAAATTGCGCTGGTTCCTGAAAAAAATCAGGATTGAGGTGATAGTGAAGTTTTTGCTGCTCACCAAGGAGGGGATGGAGCTGAGTCAGATCATGAATCTCGCGTAATTTTGGTGCAAGTGAACCAGGAGGATACAGGAGAATATGAATGTGGCAGAGCCCCAGGGAAAATCCACGGTGGCCCAAGAGCTCATCAAATGCAAGCCACATCGGAGGATAGTGAATACGAAGATGATGCAAGTCTTCCTTATGAAGCATGAGCAGGAGTTCTTTTTCAATGACGTCAAACTGAGAAACAACGGCCGCTTCACCGGCAGCGTAACCATAGGTCACCTCGACAAAATCCGCATACTTGAGATCGGTAATTTGGTTCCTCTTGATAATGGGAGGTGCAAGTGCGATCATAGCCAAACTATATGATAAAAAAATGTCTACATTGATGGTATACAGGAAAAAAAAGGAATATAATAGGGCCAACAACCTATTAACCTCACTTGTATGTCTCAATGGAAGAAATACCTCGCCGAGCTTCTCGGTACGTTTATCCTGATCTTTATGGGAGCGGGAAGCATTATGGCCTATGAAACCGGAGGCTCACCGGAAACGCTCGGTGTCGCAGCGGCACACGGTATCGCCATCATGATTGCCGTCTATTTATTTGGTCATATTTCGGGGGCGCACATCAATCCAGCCATCACCCTCACCCTCTGGGTCACCAAAAAAATCCGTGGTATCGACCTTCCCGGGTACCTTCTTTCACAACTTGCAGGGGCCGCGCTCGCTTCGCTCGCGCTCAACCTCATCTTCGCTGATTCTCTCACCGCCAGCATGGGCGTTCCCGAGCTTGGCGCAGGCGTCTCAGCCCTCTCCGGTACGATCGCTGAAGCCATCCTGACCTTCCTCCTCGTCTGGACCGTTTTCGCCGTCTCCGACTCCGACAAACACACCGAACACGCCGGCATCATCATCGGCGGTGTCATCGCCGCGGATATCTTGGTCGGTGGAGCCCTCACCGGTGCCGCCATGAACCCAGCCCGCTGGTTCGGCCCCGCCCTCGTCAACATGAACTGGTCCAACTGGTACGTGTATCTCCTTGGCCCCGTCGTCGGCGCCCTGCTCGCCGGAATCGCCTATACGGCCATCTATGCGAAGAATAAGTAGGTCGATGATAAACAGCAGGTTTGAGATTTTCAAAGCTTAAAGCTAAAACCAGCGATTTCCTAAAATAGCTTGACAAAATATAGAAATAATATAAAATAAGAGCTTATAATTTAAATATCAGTATATGTCGCCTACAGATACCCAAGGAAATTCCGTAGATCTTCAGCAAGAAGCACAAATCGTATTGAAAGATCTCCGCGAAGCAGCATCAAAAATTGCTGAAATTTGGTCCAAATTTGAGCAAGAAAGCACAATGGATTATATGAGTAGCGGATTCGATCTCCAGTGTACTAAATTCGCAGTTTGCAAAAAGCGTCTCCTGGAAGGAGAATTATCCGCTACGCTCACAGACAGCGAACGAGAGGAAATAAACCGGCTAGCAGTACAATTAGTCGGTCTCATGTCGATAGCCGATAGAGCTTTATCAGTGGTTTCAGATGCACTTGATATAATGAGTAAGGATACGAGAGTGAGAATAAGGTTGGTACAGACAGAGGAAGGAGGATACGTGCTAGAAATCGATAATCCAGAGTTTGGAAGGGTTCTTACGGGCGGGGATAGGACACAACACGATGATCGGCCTCAGTCAATAAGAATACCACTTTTAGAAGGACCAGCAATAAGAGTGACTGATGTAATGAAAGATTTTGGACGCACCGATACGTCTGGCAACCTCACAGTAAAGAGATAATTTTCGATCCTCAATTCCAAAAATTCTCACCAAACGCTCAGCTTTCACCGGCTGGGCGTTTTGATGATTTACCCAGATTGAACCTTTTTCTATAAGATTCTTCTGCTGTTGTCATTATTCTAGCTATTGTTTCAGATGAACAGCCGAATAGTTTTAAAATTCTCCCATGAAATGCTTTTCCTTTCTCTAATACTATTTCTGGAAGTGCTATTTCAGGTGGATAATTGTAAAGGGCGAGTATTACTTCATCTTCATCATGGGTCTTATTCAAGCCAGTATTGAAATTGGGATCTAATCCTCTTGTTTTTCCTGATTCGCATTGTCCATCTTCATACGTTCGCCAGAATTGGCCGTTTGCGAGCGAGATAGTTATCTGTTTTTTTCCACCTAATATGCCATATTCAATATCAGCAGAAATCCTATCTCCACTTGCTGTGGTTCCGTGTTTTAGGTGTCTGGTTCCTAATTCTGGTGCTTTTGTATCGCCAAACATTTGTTTCCAGATATATAAACAGGCATTTTGAGGTTGTGGATCAATGACTTCCATAGTTTATAAATAATTTCTAAAGGGAGAGCTAATCATAATATATTTTTTTCTTTTCGTCAAAATTTTTTACGGTGCTGATATGTGAAAAATAAAGCTGAAAAATTTCCTAGGAAATTTTTTGAAGCTGAAGTTTTTAAGAACAATAACCAAGAGAGTTTTTTTGAGATTCCTTCCTGGAACGGTAATTTATTCTGGAATAGGGGCACATAGCGACCCTTTTCTGAAATAAAAG
>CAYHPV010000095.1:0-4643 GCA_964358735.1 uncultured Candidatus Peribacteria bacterium
CAAAGAAAAACACATTCCATACATCCTCTTCGAAACCCTCGCATCTCCAAAAATTGCAAAAACCATCGCGCAAGAAGCCGGAGTACAGACACTCGTCCTCAATCCTTTGGAAGGGCTGACTCAAGAGGAAAAAGCCGCTGGAAAAAACTTTATTACCCTCATGGAAGAAAATCTTACGGTGCTGAAAAAAGCAATGAAGTGTACGATATAACCAGCCACACACCCACCTATGGACATCATCACCGCCAAACATCTCAACTACGCCTATGGAAGTGATACCGTCATCTCCGACCTCACCTTCAATCTAAAAAAAGGGGATTACGTGGGAATTATCGGGCAGAACGGCTCGGGAAAGTCGACGCTTCTTAAACTTCTTCTCGGCTTGATCAAGCCACAAAGCGGAAAAGTGTATCTCTTCGAAACACCACTCAGGGAGTTCAAAGAGTGGCATCGTATTGGCTACGTACCTCAGAGATCCGGTATTTTTGACAAAACATTTCCAGCGACGGTGGAAGAAATTGTAGAAATGGGGATCATCAGTCGTAAAAAAATAGTTCATCGACTCGATGCAGAAGATCGGAGGCAAATAAGCAGCGCTCTCAGTGTCGTCGACCTGCTGCACATGAAAAATAAGCTTATCCATGAGCTTTCTGGAGGGCAGCAGCAGCGCGTGCTGATCGCAAGCGCCCTCGCCGGCAAACCCGACATCCTGATCCTCGACGAACCCGTCGTCGGCGTCGACATGATCGTCCAAAAAAAATTCTACGATCTCCTGAAGCGCCTCAATAAAGAGCTTGGCATCACCCTGATCCTCGTCTCACACGACCTCGATACCGTGGCTCACGAAGCCGATTATCTGATGCTCATGAACAAAGGCGAACTCTGCACCTGCACCAAAGATATGATAGAGAAAGATAAAAAGCACTACGTCACACTCTAACACTCGAAGCGATGTCTTTTCTCCCCGAAATTTTCCAATACGACTTCATGATCCGTGCCTTCACGGCGGGAACCATGATCGCGATCATCGCGCCCCTGATCGGAAATTTTCTCGTCATTCGGAGATACGCCCTCTTCGCTGACTCACTCGCGCACGTCTCATTCCTGAGCGTGGCCATAGCCTTCGTCATGGGAGCATCACCGATTGGTGTCAGCGTCGCAGGATCAGTCATCGCTGCCATCACTCTCGAAAAACTCCGCATCAGTAAGCGCGTCCACACGGAAACCTCTCTCGCACTGTTTCTCTCGGGCAGTCTCGCACTCGCCACCATTATTCTCAGTTTCAAAAAAGAGGCCTCACTCAATATCGCCAGCATTCTCTTCGGCTCCATCACGACGATTCCAACATATGACCTCATCACCATCTGCAGCACGGCCCTGATCGCCACGATCCTCATTATGATATTCTTCAAAGAATTTTTTACGATCGCCTTCGACGAAGAGTACGCCCTCGTAAAAGGAATTCCTGTTCAAAAACTCAACTACCTCCTGATGGTACTCGCGGCGGTCACCATCTCCATCTCAATCACGGTGATCGGCGTTCTCCTCATCAGCGCGCTCATGGTGATTCCAGTCATCACCGCCCACCAGTTCAAAAAAAGCTTTCAACAATCGGTCATCATCTCAGAAATCTTCGCGGTTGCCTCTGTCTGGATTGGGCTTACTATAGCCTTTTATGCGAATCTTCCAGCTGGCGGATCGATTGTGCTCACGGCGATAGGTTTCTTCATTATATCCTCAGTATTCAGAAAGTTTTTTTCATAATAAAAAAAGAAGCCACTTGAGACCAAGTGACTTCTTGAAAGAATGGAAGAGAAATTATTTCCTCTTCTTTGCTTTCTTGGCTGGCTTCTTTGCCGCTGCCTTCTTCGCCTTTTTCTTAGCTGCCATAGTGAAGTGAGGTTAAAAAATACTTCACCTACAAGATACTAAATATTTCCGCGCGTGTAAAGAGAAAATGAAAAAATAACGGAAGAAATATTCTCGAGTACTCTTTTAAAAAAAAATGTGCGACAATAGTCACGCAAATTCAGTAATCTCTCCTGCGATAAAAAATGAAAAAAATTAAAGTCTACACCGACGGAAGTTGTCTCGGAAATCCCGGAGAAGGTGGATGGGGAGCCATTATTCAGTACACCGATAAGGAAAATATTCAGGAAAAAATTCTTCGTGGCGGAGAAAATCACACCACCAATAATCGGATGGAAATGACCGGCGTGATCGCGGCACTCGCCTGGATAGAAAAACACCTCATCTCCAAAAATGAAAAAAACACCTACCTCATAGAAATTTTTTCCGACTCTCGACTCATTATCGAAACCATGACAAAGAACTGGAAGAAAAAAATGAACACCGATCTCTGGGCACAGATGGAAGAGGCCATAGAAAATCTTATGACCGAAAAAGTCACGATCTCCTGGAACTGGGTCAAAGGCCATGCAACCGACAAGCTCAACCAGCGCGTCGACAAAATCGCCGTCGCCGAATCAACGAAACAAAAAAAGGAACTCAGATAGGTTATTTCAGCAAAGCATCCAGCTTATCCTGAATCTTATCCCGGCTCAAAACTCCAACCGTCTGATCGACGACCTCCCCGCCTTTAATAAAAAGCAACGTAGGGATGCTTTGAATACCGTACCGTTCAGCAACGCCACCCTCGCTGTCCACATCGAGCTTCCCGATTCGAACCCGTCCCTCATACTCCTCGGCGAGCTCCTCGATCGTCGGCGCCATCATTTTGCATGGGCCGCACCAGTCGGCGTAGCAGTCAACCAATACCGGCAGAGATGAGCCAAGGGCTTCACTCTCAAAATTCGCATCAGTAAAAACAAATTCAGCCATAATAAAAAAAAAGAGATAAGCAAAAGCTATTCTACCGAAGTGAGCACCGGTTGTGCAACATCAAGACGATCAAGACGGGCCTTCTCCAGAACCCGCTCGAAATTACGGGAAAAAAGATCGGGCAAGATAGAAGGACACCGTGCGAGAAATGAGCCCCGAAGCATGCGCAGATAAGAAAGCTTTCGAATGGCGAAATTATAAATAGAGTTCCGCAACTCTCTGGTGTCCTTATATAAAGGATCGGGAACAAAATTCAAAAGCAGACACGCCTGATTGATCTCAAGAACCTTTTCACTCATGTGATCTTCGGGCACGCCTTTTTCCATGATAATTCGGAAAAAATAGGTATCCTGAACCTTTCGAATATCTTTTTCATAACTTCCAAGGGTGCAGGAAACAAGATTCACCGAAGGAATGGCGAATAGCACCATAAAACGGTACACCTCTTTTTTTCCATCAGAAACAGAGAGTCCGATAAACGTATGTTCATCATCGGCACGTGACTGCACCGGCGCAATCGTTTTTGCAAACATCTCATCCTTAAAGATACTGGCAAGGACTTTTTCACCAAGATCCTTGTCGATCTTCGAAATATCTTTCATGCGAGCTGCCTTTCCGCGACGCATAAGGTGGGCAAGTTTGACGATTTTTTCCTGAGCCACGTCAATAAAAAGATACTCGAGTTCATGAATCACCTCCTGGTACATTCGACTCATCTCACGATAAAAAAGTTCCTGAAACTCATCGTATCCATTGCCAAACTGAGACAGAACCACAATCAGACCATGTTCAGTGATAACTTTGAACTGGTACTCATCATCATCAAAATCACTCGTCTGCATGAAGTGGAACGAGAGAGAAAACGCATCAGCCTGCTGCGGAATCACAACGACACTCTCTTCGTAGAGACGGACGGTGCATCGCCCAGTGCCCAGTGTACGTCCACTCGTGTGTCCACATTCATAGTAGGCATCGAACTCGGCAACGAGCTTGCCCTGTTTGAGAAATAAAGAATCAATAAGAAAATTATTCCGGATGGAAAAAAGATCTTTGACGAGTTGATCAAACACGCCGCCAATATGACTCAGGATAAATCGGTCCTTTCCAAAGAGAGAAAGAATAATCGAGTCATCGGCGACCTCAATATCCCTGATGTCGGCAAAGTAGAGCATCTCACCCCGATCATTAGCACCTTTTCCGCGCAGCCGGAAAGCCCTATCCATGAGGATAATCTCACCTTCCTTTTCGAGGGTAACCTTTCCCGCAAGATTCATCCTGCGAAATCGGACATTATAAGAAAGAGACATGAAAACAGAAAATAACAGACATCAAAATGGAACGCGTTCGTAAAAAGTCCTGAAGACCCAAAAACAATTCCAACTGAAAGATTAACTGGGACAAGTATAGCAATTTCCACGCATCTTGTAAAGAAAAACATATGGATGAAAGCTGATTTGTCACGTAAAATCAAGAGACCAGCATCAAAATCTCATGAAAAACACCCAGAGGTATATCGGAAAATTAGCCACGGGAGGAGTGGTGGGTTTGGGCTTAATAATGATCTCGCTCCTCATGGGTCAAGGCGCAGCGGAGGTAGATGCTCAGTTTATGGCACAGATCACGCAGGACATGATACCCCAAGAACGTCTCCGTATTGTCACGCGCAGCGAGTGGGGCGCAGACGAAGATATTCGGGTGTATAAAGGTGATAAGCCAGAACCACCGTTAGTGAAGTTGGATACGGAGTATCTGGAAAAATTTTCAGATGAGCTGCAGATTGTGAAAAAAATCACGACGAATGA